>DRKE01000317.1 GCA_011051925.1 Deltaproteobacteria bacterium | reverse complement strand
GTCATGAGTCTGGACAGACCTTTCCAACCGAAAGGCTCGAATTGCATGCCGTGCTCCTGGGGGCTCTCACTCCGGCGCTATAATTAGCCCGACGCGCGCGGCTCTGCATGGGGGCGAGCCTTCGACTTCGGTATTCGTGTTATTTTACCCTCAATCAAGCCCCGCCTGGAGAGCCATGTCCCTCATCCCAGCCGATTCCAGCCTTCGGCAGCCCGCCTTTTCGCCACCACGCTGCCCGCACCGCGGATTCCCGATCGCGTCGTTGCCGGGCCTGCTGCTGGCGATCGTCCTCGTGAGCGTCCTGGCCACGCCCGCTCGGGCCATCTGGCCCTTCGATGGGCTCTTCCGTCGCCCCCCGCTCGAGGAGCGCGCGACGAAGCTGCTCTCCGAGGCGATCCGGACGAGGACGGTCAACCCGCCCGGAAACGAACGGGGCCTGGCCCGCAAGCTCGCCGCCCATCTGCGTCGCGCGGGCATCGAGCACGAGGTCATTCCGACACCGGGTCCCGAGGACGGACCCGCGCGAGCGGCCGTCTGGGGTCGGCTCCGGGCGCGGGCAACCGGATCGGACCAGGACGGGGCGGGGGCACGCCCGGCGCTGATCCTGCTCTCCCATCTCGATACCGTGCCCGCCCTCCCGAGCGAATGGAGCGTCGATCCCTTTGCGGGGCGGGTCTGGGACAGCTTCGTCTGGGGTCGCGGGGCCCTGGACGCGAAAGGGGTGACGGTGGCCCACCTGCTCACGCTGATCGCCTTCGCCGAGTCCGACGAGAAACCCGATCGCGACCTGATCTTCCTGGCGACGCCCGACGAGGAAACCGGAGGAGAACTCGGTGCGGGTTGGATCGTGCGCCATCACCCGGAGTTGTTCGAGGGAGCGGGATACCTGCTGACCGAGGGCGGCGGAATCCAGCCCGCCTCGGACATCGAGGGCGGCAGACCGCCCGTCTGGGGCGTGACGCTGACGGAGAAGGCGCCGTGCTGGCTCGAGCTCCGCGCCCACGGACAGGCCGGCCATAGCTCCACGCCCACCCGGGATGCCGCCGTGCCCCGTCTGATCGCCGCCCTCGACCGGATCCGACGCGCCGAATCGGCCATCCATGTGACGGACGAGGTCGGTCGCATGTTCGCGGCGCTGGCCCCCCTCGCGCCGGAATGGGATCGGGCCGGCTTCGCCGATCTATCCCGCGCCCTGCGCGAGGACGACGCCTTCCGCCGACGGTTCCTCGACAATCCGGGCCAGAACGCACTCGTCCGCAACACGGTCTCGATCACGGTCCTCGAGGGCGCACCGAAGACGAATATCGCACCCGCGGTGGCGCGAGCCCAGCTCGACGCCCGCCTGCTGCCCGGAGAGAGCTGCGAAGAGTTCGCAGCATCGATTGCGAGGCTGGTCGATGACGACGCGATCGAGATCGAGCAGATCCTCGCCTTTCCCGCGCGCGCGTCTTCGGCCGACACGCCGCTCTACCGTGCGATCGAAAGGGTCGCCGGGAGTCGATCCCCCGCCGGCCTCGTCGTCCCCCGCATGATCGGCGGATTCACCGACGCCCACTGGTTTCGCGAACTCGGCATCGTCGCCTACGGCTTCGTCCCGCGCGCCCTGCCTCGCCAGGAAGGCCGCCGCGTCCACGGAATCGACGAAAGGGTCTCGATCGCGACGCTGGTCGAGAGCATCGAACTCAGCCGGCAGATCGTCCTCGCGCTCGACGCCGTCGAACGCGAAGAGGCGAAACGCGGGGACTGATCGCCACCGAAGCGATGGCCGCGAAGACGGTCCGACGTCGGCCGCGCGGAACGGTCCGGCCGCCGGAAGGAGCGGGGTCCGCGTGTGGCCCGTGCGTCAGGCGTCCGACGGTCGCAATTCCCCGATCGCCCGATGGAGCGCCTCGAAGAGCGGGTCGACCTCCTCGACCTCGAGACAGGAGAAGGCCACGCGGATGTCCGTGGAACTCGTCGCGATCAACCCGACCCCGTGCTCCTCGAGGAGATGGACCCGGAGCTTCTCGGCATCGACGCCCTTCACCTTCACCAACATGAAATAACCGCTGTTGAACGGGTAGACGCTCCAGCTCTCCGCATAACGCGGATCGTTGGCGACCTCGAAGACGCGCTGCGCCCGCGCCCGGAGCGTTTCGCATTTCTCCTTCCGTTCGTCGGCCAGGCTCGGCGATTCGAGCGCACGCTGGACCAGGCTCTGGGAAAGTTGCGGCACGTTCGAAACGCCCCCGCGAATCGCCCCCCGCACCTTCGCATCGAGCACCTCGCAGACGACCTCGGCGCTCTCGGGCCGGCCGGGACCGAAGGTGATGAACCCGCAGCGGAGGCCCCAGACGAAAAGCTCCTTGGTCGCCCCGTCGAGCTTCACCGCGAGGAGATTCGGATGTCGTCCCGTGAGCTTCCCGAAGAGGGATTCGGTCATCGACGGCCCGCCGAGGTGATAGAAGAGACCGAAATACGCGTCGTCACAGAACACGACGATCCGCGTTCCCCTCTCCGCCTGACGCTCGAGCGCGCTCGCCAGGGCGTCGCCCTCCGCGGGCGTCGGCATGTATCCCGTCGGATTGTTGGGGAAGTTCAACAGGACGATGATCTTGGCGTGGTCCCGCGCCAGCTCGCCCAGACGTTCCGCGAAGCTCGCTGTGTCGAGACCGCCGGATTCCGGTCCGGAAGCGTCGACGGCCGTCGATCCGCCGGAACCCGACGCGTAGAAGGGAAAGGTCTCGATCTTCGCGCCGTGATGGACTTCGTAGGTCAACCGATAGTTTCCCCAGAGCTTGTCGGGCATCAGGATCACGTCGCCGGGATCCACGAAGAGTTCACCCGCGAGATTCAGGCCATGGGTGATCGCAGCCGTCACGATCGGCTGGCCGAAACTCTTTCCGGTGAGGCTCGGATTCTCCGCCTGCAGTTTCTCGCGCCAACGCGCGCGGAGATCCGGGCGGCCCGCGGGCGGGGCATAGTTCACCGCATCCGCGACCGGAACGTCCCCGAGATGGGCAGCGATCGAAGGCAGCGCCATGGGGCGACCCTTCTCGGTCGCGATCCCGATCGTCGCATTGAAGCGATCGGCCTTCTGTCTGGCCTCGGCGGTCTGGGAGATGATGCCCTTGGGAAAGTAGAGGCGGCGTCCATAGGCGGACAGCATCGCCAGGACCTCGGGTGCGGCCTCTTCGAGTTTCTCGCACAGCGCCTGCGCGATCGGGTTCAGTCGTTCTTCGGATCGGCTCATGATCGGGGGGCTCCTGACGCGGCGCGCCAGAGGCCGAATCTACAACCGTTTGTGCAGCACGTCCATCAGATCGGCGTATCCGATCGCTCGCCAGAAGGCCTGTCCCTCACGATTGCCCGTCGCCACCTGGATCTCGATCCGCGCGACGCCCCGGTCGCGCACCCAGTCCTGCGCCTCCTCGACGAGGCGCCGTGCGATTCCCTGTCGACGTCGTTCCGGACGCACGCCGAGATCGGTGATCTCCGCGCGTTCGGTCTCTTCGAGGATCGGCGGGGCCCGGTCGATCCGAACGATGCACAGACCCTCGGGCGTTCCCGCTTCGTCGAAGACGAGGATCTCGACATCGGGATCGCGGTAGAGCGCGCGCAGCAACTCACGCAACTCTCCCTCGGCCACCGTCCCGCGACGCATCCGGAAGAGCGGATCGAGGTTCGCGTGGTGTTCCGTGATCAACGTCCAGAGGGCGGCGATCCGATCGATCTCCTGCATGCGTGCCGGGCGGACCCGTCCGGTTTCGCTCATGGTCGTCTCGAGGCCCGTTCCTGGGGGAGGAGAGGGGAAGGGAGGAAACGGGGAGGGAAGAGGTTTTCCCTCGACGTGGACCTGCGCTGCCCTGTATCGACGGCCGGCCCCGGAGACGGGCGAATCCGTTTCACCGCCCGGATCCGGATGCTTCGCGGAAAACGATCCATTCCGGGAGCTTAAACCAGGAACTGCACTTCGCGAGAAACCGCGACGTGGGCACCGGGGGTTGGCACGTAGCTTGCGCCCCGCAGAACGGGGTAGTGTGCCCCCTGTTCCGTTTCTCTGGCTGACTCGCTGTGCTCCTCTCCGGCATTCGTGTCCGGAAACCCCTGTCTCGGGGGTTCTCGTCGTTGGTTCTCATGTCGAAGCTCTGGATCGTCCATCGTAGTGCTCCCCATCGCGCCGCCCTGGCGCGCATGTCCGGACTGATCGACTCCGATCTCACCGTCGGCGGACCGAACGAGGTCGACTTCGAAGGCGCCCCGGCACCCGCAGCGATCTGGATGGCGCTCGAAGGGGATTTCGAACTCGAACTCGACTTCGCCGATCGCCACCGGCGCCAGCTGGCCCATGCCGATTGGCTGCTGCTCTGCAGACCCGACGAGATCGACGAAGCCAGACGGCTCTTCCGTCCGGTCGCCCCCGAGATCCTCGATACGCCGCCGGGGGCGAGGACCTTGCGCGCCTTCCTGGCACGGGCCGTGGCGCGGCGCAAGGCGGAGAGCCTCGCGGCGCGTCGCCACCGGCAACGCATCGCAGAGCGTTTTTCGGCCTGGCTGGGAGGCATCGAGGTTCCCGGTCTGCTTCGTGCCCTCGACCCGGCGCTGGGCAATCTGCCGCTACTCGTTCGCGGGGTTCCGGGCAGCGGCCGCTCGCTCCTGTGTCGTTATGCCGAACTCTTCCGCGGCGGGGAAGGTCCCCTGCTTCGTCTCCACGGGCGGGATCCGGGCGACATGGAAACCCTCGCCCAGCGTCTCGGCCGGGCAGAGGGATCGGAAAAGCCGCCGATCCGGTCGGTCTGGATCGATGAGATCGATGCACTCCCGATCGCCACCCAGGAGCAACTTGCGGAATGGGTCCTCCACGACGATGCACCGACCGACGACGAGTCGCTTTCCGGCCTTCGCTGGATCGCCACCGCCGGACCGACGGGCCTGCGGGATCGACTCGAACCGGCGCTGGAGCACGCGTTCGCCCCTCTCGTTCTCGAGATCCCATCGCTCACGGATCATCCGGATCGGATCGCCCCCTTCGCGGAAGAGGTCGCCCGCGACTGGAACCGGAGCGTCGGCGGCGTTCCGCGTCGTTTCGGACCCGGCGCCATCCGCTTCCTCGAGGCCTGCCCCTGGTCGGGGGATCGCGCCGAACTCGAGGCCGTCCTGCGAACGAGCCTGGCCGCCAGCTCGCGCTCCACGATCGAAGAGGAAGATCTGTGCTTTCCCGCGGAGCCCCCACGCGAACCCGCGGACGGCCCGAGCGGGCCCGACCGATCCGAGGCGGACGCGCCGGGCAACGCGCTCGAATCCGCGTTCTCCGACGGCATGCGACGCGAGGAGGAGGCCCATCTCGGCATGGCCGGTCTCGGCCAACCGATCGAGTCGGTTCTTCCCGGGACGCCCGCCGACGAGGCCGACACGGCGCTTCCCGTCGTCGAAGCCGAAGAGGAGTCGTCCCGGGTCGACACGGAAGAACTCGAAGCCGCCTTTTTCGAGGAGCCCCCCGAGGCAAGGACCGCGGTCGCGCCCGACGAGAACACCCGACTCGCGGAGACGACATTCGGCGTCGCGACGGAGTCCGCGCCGTCCCCCGATCCGCCTCCCGTACCCGGTCCCGCCAGCACGGAGAAAGGGGAGGCATCCGTGAGGGAGCCTTCGGTGGCCATCGCCACCACGGCCGGAGCACCGGAAACCCCGGACGCACCGACGGCGACCCCCGGCCGCGCCGAGCAGCGGCCTTCGGACGGAGGCCTCGGCTGGCGCCGCCTCGCTCGCAGCCTGTCACACGAGATCCGCAATCCGCTGGTCTCGATCCGGACCTTCTCGGAGCTGCTGCCCGATCATTTCGACGACGAAACCTTCCGGACCCGTTTCACGGAGCTCGTCGGCCGGGACGTCGCGCATATCAGCGACGTGCTGACCCGTCTTTCGAGTCTCACGGAACGCGACGAGCCCGCCCCCGAGCGCGTCGACGTCTCGGCGCTGCTGGAAGAACTGCTCGACGAGAGACGGGATCGGATTGCCCGTGGCCGGCTTCTCGTGCTGCGGGAACTCGAGCGGGACGCCCCCTTCGCCTGGGCCGACGCCCATTCCCTCCGGATCGCCCTCGCAGGCCTGCTCGATCGGACGCTCGAATCGCTGCCGGAACGGGGGGACCTCTTCGTGGCGACCCGACATCTCGAGCGCGGCCCGGACGGACGGGCGCGTCTGCGCATCCTGCTCCGCCATCACAACCCGGCGGGTCGGGCGTCGACCTCCCTGGCCGACCTCGATCCGGAATCGAACGTGCTCGAGACCGTCCTCGCCCGGACCGTGGTCGAAGCGAGCGGCGGCAGCATGACGATCGACACGAGCGATGCCCGCGAGACCGTCGTCCTGATCGATCTGGAAACGCCGCCCCCGGAAACCGGGGCAGATTGATCGGGCCGGGTCCGGGCCCCGCGTCAGGCGGCGGGGCGCGTGATAAGCTCGCGGCATGCCACGAATCCTGGTCGTCGACGATGAACCCGGGGTGCAGGAATCCCTGCGCATGCTGCTCAAGTCGGAAGGCGATGTCGCCATCGCCGGAGACGTCGACGCAGCACTCCGGGAGGTCGCGCTCGCGACGCCCGACCTGATCCTGCTCGACCTCGTGATGCCCGGCCGAAGCGGGCTCGATCTGCTGGCCGAACTCTCCGAGCGCGGCGTCCGGGCGCCGGTCATCGTGCTCACGGCGACCAATACCGTGAACGCCGCCGTCGAGGCCATGAAGCGGGGCGCTGCGGATTTCGTCACCAAACCCTTCGAGCTCGACGCGCTCCGCATCAAGGTCCGCAATCTGCTCGAGAAGCGCGAGCTCGAAGAGGAGGTCGAGCGACTTCGCGACGAGGTCGAGGATCGACAGCAATTCGCGGGCATGATCGGCCGCAGCGACGTCATGCGGGCGATCTTCCGGAACATCGAAAGGGTGGCCCGCGCCGAAGCGACCGTGCTCATCTCGGGCGAGAGTGGAACGGGCAAGGAACTCGTCGCCCGGGCGATCCACGATCTCTCGAGCCGTTCCGGGGGTCCCTTCGTCGCGGTCAACTGCGGAGCGATCCCACGCGAATTGATCGAATCCGAGCTTTTCGGGCATGAGAAGGGCGCCTTCACGGGCGCGACGGAGCGCCGGATCGGACGCATCGAGTCCGCGAACGGGGGCACCCTCTTCCTCGACGAGATCGGCGAGCTCGATCCCCAGGTCCAGGTGAAGCTGCTGCGCGCGCTGCAGGAACGGGCCTTCGAACGCGTCGGTTCGAGTACGACGCTCACGGTCGATCTGAGGATCGTCGCGGCGACGAACCGCGACCTGGCCCGCGAAGTCGCCGAAGGGAATTTCCGCGAGGATCTCTACTACCGGGTGAACGTCGTTCCGATCGTGCTCCCGCCCCTGCGCGAACGGCGGGAGGACATCCGTCCGCTCGCGGAGTCGTTCCTCGCGCGTGCGGGAACCGGCAAGAGATTGACGCCCGCGGCCCTCGGATCTCTCGAGGGATACAGCTGGCCGGGCAATGTCCGCGAACTCGAGAACGCGATCGAGCATGGACTGGCGCTCTCGGAGGGTGACACGATCGACCAGCAGGATCTGCCGATCTCCGTCGGTCGGACGGGGCAGGCCGAGGCGCTGCGTGAACAGTGGCGTCAGGGCGAGCGGAGCTTCGAGGAGACGGTCGTGCGCTTCGAAACGGAGATCCTGCGCGAAGCCCTCGAGAATCATCACTGGAACCAGACGCGCACGGCCAACGCGCTGGGCATCACGCGCCGGGTCCTGAAGCTCAAGATGGACAAGCTGGGCATCGAGGACCCGAACGGCGAAGGAAACAGCTGAGGGAATCCAGGCCCGGCGACGTACGCGCTGGTACCGACGGCCCGAGTGCCCTGTTCGAATTCGTACATCACGAAATCTTCTTTGATTCCAAAGGCTTGAGGATCGATCGGCGCCTCGGGAGGCAGGATCGGGACGGGTTGCGACAAAATTGCGACCCCGTTCTCATTCTCGTGTCCGAATGAAAACCCCCGGTTTTCCAGTGGGTTACGCAGCCGATCGGGTCGCGCCCGCCGACTGGCTGAACCTGGCACACGATTTGCTCTGATCCCGGGCATGACATTCGACAAGGACAGGAACGACGCGCCCGGGGCCCTGCCCGGACCGCCCACCGGACGGCGACCGGCACGGCTGCTCGTCGTGGACGATGAGCGCGGACCGAGAGAATCGCTGCGGATGATCCTGTCGGGAAGCCACCAGGTCACGACCGCCGAGGACGGTGCCGAGGCACTCGAGATCCTGCGGACCGAAGCGATCGACCTCGTCACGGTCGACCTCAACATGCCCGGCATGAAGGGCGACGAATTGATGCGGACGATCCGTGCCGAATTCCCGCAGACCGAGATCATCATCATCACCGGATGCGGCTCGGTCGAGACGGCCGTCGAGGGCATCCGACACGGCGTCTTCGATTATCTGACGAAGCCCTTCGACGTCGTCCAGGTCACCGCCTCGGTCGAGCGGGCCCTCGAACGCCGCGAGAGCCGCGAACGCATGGTCTTCTTTCTCGAGGGCATCAGCCGGGTCCTCGGCCGCGGCCGCGACGCCACGATCGTCCTCGAAGAACTCGAAGCCAGCCCGCTGGCCCAGGAACGCCTCCGCGCCGTCCTCGAGGAGCCGACCCCGGGTCCCGACCTCGCCGGCAACCGGGTCAGCGGACCGCGCACGATCGAATTCCTCGAGGTCCTCGCCGAAACGATCGAGAGCCGCGATCTCTTCATGCGGGGCCATGCGCGCCGGGTCGCCTTCTACGCCGATCTCGTCGCCGCCCGACTCTGCCTCTCCCGGGAAGAACGGGACCACGTACGGATGGCCGCCTTCCTCCACGACATCGGCAAGGTCGGTGCCACCAGCGACGTCCTCCAGGGCCGCGCCCTGCCCGAACCGGACCGCCTCGAATCGATCCAGGACCATCCCGCGATCGGCGAGAAGCTGCTGCTTCCCCTCGGCCTCGACGCCCCGATCGCCACCACCGTTCGCCATCACCACGAGCGGTTCGACGGCACGGGCTACCCCGACGGGTTGGCGGGAGACGACATCCCGCTGGCGTCGCGGATCATCGCCGTCGTCGATGCCTTCGACGCCATGACCTGCGAGCGACCCTACCGGAAGGCCCGGAGTCGCGACGAGGCGCTGACCGAACTCACGCTCGGGTCCCGGGGCCAGTTCGATCCCGCGATCGTGAGTCTCTTCTGCGATCTCGTGAAGAGCGGGGCAGCGGATCGCGTGGGTGCCGCCGAGTCCCTTTCCTCCGCCCCCTACGGCGCGGCGGAAGCGCTCGAAGCCGCCCGCCAGGGGGCGGCATGACGGCCTTTGCCGAAGCCCGACCCCAGGGCCCGCCCGGCACGCCGGTCCGGTCGGAACCCCGACAACAGACCGTGCACGTCGTCGAATACAGCCGCTATCCACGACGATCGCCGGACGATACGCGGCGCGTCGCCTACACCCAGGATCGCTCCGCCACCGGCCTCGGCCTGGATCTGGGCGAGCGGCTCTTTCCCGGCGAACTGCTCCAGATCACGCTTCGCGATATCGACGGAGAGCACTCGATCGACGGGCTCGCGCGAGTCGTCTGGTGCCGGGAGTCCGCGGACGGCCGCGCGCACGCAGGTCTGGCCATGATGCGCGAAAAAGGCGAGCGGCCGATGATGCGGGTTCGTCCCACCCGCAAGATCGGTCGGACGAGGAGGGAAGGAGATCGTGCGCTCGACCCGGATCGGGTTCGAGCGGAGAGTCGGTCGCATCGATTCGATGCGGAAACACGACGAACCCGTCAGCGACTCTGATGTTCACGCTGGGGGCGAGGGCCGTGGCGCATAAACCGGGGGGGTTGCCACGGCCCCGCCTCCACACCCCACTCCTTCCCGATCGCATCCGAAGGCGGACGGAAAACCCTTCGCGACGCGGCTTTTCGATCCCCACCCACCCCTGAAGGAGCTCGTCGTGAGGGGCATCCATCGAATACGAGCGATTCCTCCGACCTGCTAACTTGTCGACCCATGTTCGGTATCGGCCCGATGGAGCTGCTCCTGATTTTCGTGGTCGCGCTTCTGGTCTTCGGGCCGAAGCGACTGCCCGAACTCGCACGGACGTTGGGACGCGGTCTGGCGGAGTTCCGACGCGCCAGCAACGACCTCCGACAATCGCTCGCCCTCGACGAGTTGCAGCAGGACCTGCGACATGATCTCACCGGCCACCAGACGATCCACCGCCCGGGGGATCGCCCCGCCCAGGCGGGGGACGGCGCACCGACGAAGACGGGCGAAGACGGCGGCCCGACGGCCGATCCGGCGCCTGGGGCTCGAGCCGGCGACGCCGGTCCACCGAACCATCCGGGGCAGCTTCCCCTCGGAAACGATCACGAGCATCACGATCCCGAGCCGGAATCGGAATCGGAAGAGTTCGTCGGAACGACTTCGCCCGGTGCACCCGCCGCAGACGTGAGCGCATCCGCGAAGACGGCCACCGCCGATCCGGACCTCGGAAGCGTGCCCGTTTCGGGCTCGAAACCCTCGGATCCGACACGTGGATGATCGGCCGCTCCCGATCACGGACCATCTGGCCGAGCTGCGACGCCGGCTCGCCTGGGCGCTGGGCGCCATCGCGATCGGAACGCTCCTTTCCTTCAATTTCGCCGAACAGATCTTCGGCTTCCTGCTCGCCCCCGCGACCGAAGCCCTCAGCACGAAGAACAGCCATCTCCAGGCGATCGCGCCGACCGAGATCTTCTTCACCTACATCAAATGCGCGATCCTCTCGGGCTTCATCCTGACCCTGCCCGTCAGCTTCTGGCAGCTCTGGGCCTTCGTCGCCCCGGGTCTCTACGACAACGAACGCCGAGCGATCCTGCCCTTCGTGATTCTCTCCTCGGCGCTCTTCGCCGGAGGGGCGATCTTCGGCTACTCCGTCGTCTTCCCGATCGTCTTCCAGTTCTTCAACAGCTGGGACAACGAATGGGTCGTCTCGGCCTGGACGATGAAGGAGGTCTTCAGCCTGACGACGCGCCTCTTCCTCGCCTTCGGGATCGCCTTCGAACTTCCGCTCTTCGTGTTCTTCCTGGCGATCACGAGGATCGTCTCGGCCCGACAGCTCTTCGCCGGGACACCCTATGCCATCGTCGTGATGTTCGTCCTGGGCGCCCTGCTGACACCCCCGGATTTCGTGAGCCAGGTCCTGCTGGCGGGACCGTTGATCGTGCTCTATCTGGCGGGCGTGGCCGTCGCGTGGATCTTCGATCCGGAGAGACGGAAGGCCCGCTCCGATGCAAGGATGGCGGAGAGCGCGGTCGCGAATCGCGACGAAAGCTGAGCCCTCGATCAGAGTTCGACGTGGAAGCGGACGGGGATCTCCGCCTTCGGCGTCATCGGGCTCCAGCCGCTCGGTTTCGGCCCGACCCCGAAGTCGGTCCGATCGATCACGAGTTCTCCCTCGAAGACGATGGGATCGGCGCTGATCAATTCGATCTCCCCCTCGACGGTCTTCTCGACCCCATGAAGATCGATGTCGAAAAGGGCCTCATAACGCGGATGCTCACTCTTCGGATCCTCGATCGGCCGCGGCGAATGGACGCGAACCGTCGCGACGGGATAGGTCTCGACCTCGAAGAAATCGGGCGTTCGAAGATGCTTGTCGCGACGCTCGATCCCCGTATCGACGCTCGAGAGGTCGACCTCGACCACGGCAACCGCATCCTCCAGGGAAGCGGGATCGATCGAACTCTCGACGATGCGCCATCGGTGGAAGGTGCCTTTGGCCTTCATGATCAGGTTCTTGCCCACGAACTTGATCCATCCGGGCGGCGCCGGAGCGCTTTCCATGGCCTGCGCGGCTCCCGCCGCCGCGGTCGCATCCTCCTCGGCCGAGACCGCCGGGACGATGGCCGCCGACGCGAGCCCCACGACGACCATCAGCATCACGATCCGGACCCGTAGATCTTCCAGCAGTCCATGAACCATGTTCGACTCTCCTTTTTCCACTTTCCACGGATGGTATGGGCCCGACCCCGACTCGTCGAGCGGCAGGGCTCTTCGATCCGGACGGAAACCCGTTGGGTCGGCAGAGCTTCCGAGAAGAATCGAGGGCCACCGGATGGCTGTACCGGTCGGCCCCGCTCACGACCTGCCCATCGGACCCGTCGACGAAGATTCGGCACCGGCCATGGAGGCCAGAGCCTGGTGGGCGGCGCGTTCGCCCTCACGGATCGCTTCGTCGCCACGATCGAGGTCGAGGAGCGCGAAGGTCGCGAGTTGGGGCGTGATGAGCAGTTCCGGCGGATCCCCCGCCATCCGACTCCGGGTGATGCGGATCTGCATGATGTTCAGGCTGTTGGCGAGCACTTCGTAGAGCGAAGGCAGGGTTTGTTGGGAATTCCCGCCTTCGCCGCCGATCCGATCGCGAAGCTCCCGGGCCCAGACTTCGATCGAGCGACGAAGCCGACTCGACTCGGCGGCGGGCACGGGCGATCCCTCGACTTCCCCTTCGGCCGCCGCTCCTTCGATACTCCCGCCGTCTTCGGCTGCGTTGGCGCCCGCTTCGATCCGATCTTCGTGTTCCGTTCGCGTCTCGTCGGGGCCCGGCGGCGTCAGTGTCCGTCGTAGCAGCGTCGTGTTGAGATCGACGGCGATCACGGTCTCGGCCCCCATCGCACGACACAGCGAGACCGGCACCGGGTTGACGAGTCCGCCGTCGACCAGCCATCGGCCGTCGCGTCGCGCCGGCGTGATCAAGCCGGGCATCGCCACCGAGGCCCGGAGGGCGGAATGAAGCGAACCCTCGCGCAACCAGATCTCGCGTCCGTTCTCGAGGTCCGTGGCAACGGCGGCAAAGGGGCGTTCGAGGGTCTCGATGTCGCGATCGGGAAGCTTCGGCGACATGAAGTCGAAGAATTGCGTCCCCTTGAAGAGCCCTCCGCGAAAGGACAGGTCGAGGTTGCGAACCACGTTGCTCCGATCGAGCGCTCTCACCCAGGCCTCGAATTCGTCGAACTGGCCGGAGACGTACGCGCCGCCGACGATCGCGCCGACGCTGGTGCCAGCGATGATTTCAGGAACGATGCCCGCGGCTTCGAGCGCACGGATCACGCCGATATGCGCCCAACCACGAGCGGCCCCACTGCCGAGCGCCAACCCGACGCGTCCGGAGAGCCGTGCATTCACCATCCGTCACCTTCTCTCGACCTCTTCTCTCGACCTCGGCGCATCGCACCATCTCGGGCCGAACATGGCGTGCGGCCCCGCGAAAAGGCAGACGCCACCCACCGGAGGGGCTCCAGAGATTGCCGCGGCCCCGGGGACCTCGCAACGAGGGCCGCTTCGGGCGCTGGAAGTTCCGGTGCACACTGAACGGACGACCGACGAGGCGAATCGGAGCACCCGCTGCTCGATTTCACGAAGACGCCACGACCCCGACCTCTTCCGCCGACACCAACGGCGGATCAGGGCTATCCTCTCCCCATGCTCGAGGAATGGGGACCATCGCTCTGGATCGCCGAGGGGCCGACGGTCTCCTTCATGACCTTTCCGTACCCGACGAGAATGGTCGTGGCACGGCTTTCCGACGGCAGCGCGTGGGCCTGGTCGCCGATCGCGCTCACGCCCGAACTCGCGGGCGCCGTCGAAGCGATCGGGCCGCTTCGCGAGATCGTCGCGCCCAACAAGCTGCATCATCTCTTCTTGAAGGAATGGGCAGAACGCTGGCCCGAAGCGCGGATCCATGCGGCGCCCGGATTGGCGGAGAGGCGATCCGATCTCGCCTTCACATCGACCCTCGGCGACGAGCCCGATCCCGCCTGGGCGGCCGACCTCGACCAGGTGGTCTTCCGCGGTTCGTTCGCCTTGGAGGAAGTCGTCTTCTTCCATCGCCCCTCGAAGACGGCGATCGTCTGCGACCTCGTCCAACGCCACGATCCCGCGAGCGCCCGGGGTCTCAAGGGCGCGATCATGCGCCTGGACGGACTCGTCGGCGAAAAAGGCAGCACGCCGCGAGAGTGGCGCGCGTCCTTCCTGCGACGAGGTCCGGCGCGCGCGGCCCGCGATCGGGTGCTGGCGTGGAAGCCCGAGGGATTGATCATCGCGCATGGTGCTTGCGCCCGAACGAACGCGACCGTGATTCTCGAGCGTGCACTCGGCTGGATCTGAAGAGCGGCCCGGGAACCTCCGGCCCGGCAACCGCGCTCGATGCGATTCGTCTTTTCCAGCCGGAATCCTTCGTGTTCAAAGAAGGGCTTCGCGATCCGACTCCCCTCGGCGTGGGGACTCGCGATTCCCCTCGCTCGAACTGACGCCCCGAAGACGATTTGAGAACGCCCGTGAACCGTGACATCCTTCCGGACATGACGATTCGACCCGCTCTTCGGACTTCGATCCCGACCCTGGTTTCTGCCGCCTCGACCTTCCTGATCTCCTGTGCCGCTCCGGTCATCCTCTCCGGAGCGGACCTGCCTCCTGGCGAGCGCGCCGAGATCCGCGCCGGAACGGGTATCCGGATCCGCAAGGTCGAGGGCGCCGAAGTCGAGGGCCGGCGCTTCGAGCTCGCGCCGGGCAGCTACTCGATCGAATTGTCCTCGAAACGCGACGTCAATAAGGTCGAACCGGTTCTGGCCGGCGTGATCGCCGAACTCGAATGCAAGGTCGATCTCGATCTCCAGCCCGGGGAGAAGGTCTTCGTCTCCGCCCGATTGAGAAGGGACAAGGCTCGCTTGCGCGGCGGGTACGAGTTTTCGGGTTTCCGTTCCGAAGTCCGTCTCGACAGCTCGGTCGAAGGCCAGTCCCGTATTCTCGAGTCGGACGAATGCGTCGGGCACCTCGATTGCCGGAAGCTCGATCGCCTCCAGGTCGTCGGAATGGACTGTGACGCGATCGAATGACCGCCTAACCCGACTCGACGATCGCCTTGAGGGCTTCGAGATGTCGCGAGGTCCAGCCCGCTTCGTAGCCCTGTAGCTGGACGCCGGCGTCCCGGCCCAGTCGCTCGAAGCCATGATGGAAGAGCTCCACATGACAGCACTCGTAGAGAGGTGTCAGGCGGAGCGTGATCAGGGTCGGAACGATCCACCCCTCCGATTTCCAGTTGTTCGAGAACGTCAGCTCGCGTGCCGCATCGAAGATCAGGATCGGTCCCCCGAACGGGCGCTCCACGCCATCGATCTCGACGCTCAGCAGGACTTCACCGCCTGTTTCGGGCTGGTAGATCTCGAGTCGCTGGCCCAGACCGAACCAGGCCGCAAACCGATCGAAAGAATCGAATTCCGCCCAGACGCGTTCGGGCGTCGCCTGGATCAGACCGCTCCGGCGGACATGGAGGGGACTGATTCCGATGCCCATGAGGAGCCCTCCATCCGCTCCGGCTAGAGCGCGGCGATCTCGCCGAGCTTCTGGTTGAGCTGCGATTCGTAGTCGCGAAGATCGATCGGCTCGCGCGCGACACCCGAGTCCATCGCGGCCTTCGCCACGGCTGGCGCGACATAGAGCAGCACGCGCGGATCGAAGGGCTTCGGAATGATGTAGTCGGGGCCGAAATCGAATGCCTCCCCCGGGTAGGCCGTCTTCACGGCCTCGGGGACCGCTTCGCCGCGCTGTGCCAGCTCGGCCAGGGCATGGGTCGCCGCCAGCTTCATCTCCTCGTTGATCTTGCTGGCTCGCACGTCGAGCGCGCCCCGGAAGATGAAGGGAAAACCGAGCACGTTGTTGACCTGATTGGCATAGTCGGATCGGCCGGTGGCACAGATCGCATCCGATCGGATCGCCTTGACTTCGGGTGGCGTGATCTCCGGATCGGGATTCGCCATCGCGAAGATCATCGGCCGATCGGCCATCGACTTCACCATGTCGGCCGTGACCAGCCCCTTCTGGGAGAGACCCACGAAGACGTCACAACCGACCATCGCGTCCTCGAGCGTTCGTGCGTCGGTCTCGACGACGAACTCGTCCTTGTACTTGTTGTAGCCTTCGCCGCGCCCCTCCCACATGACGCCACGGCTGTCGCACATGATGATGTTCTCGGCCTTGACGCCGACATCCTTGTAGAGCTTCGCGCAGGAAATCGCGGCGGCACCCGCACCCGAAAAGACGATCTTCACTTCCTCGATCTTCTTGTCCTGGATCTGGAGACCGTTGAGAAGAGCCGCCGCGGAGATGATCGCCGTTCCGTGCTGATCGTCATGGAAGACCGGGATGTCGAGACTTTCCTTCAGCTTCTCTTCGATCTCGAAACACTCCGGCGCGCGGATGTCCTCGAGATTGATCCCGCCGAAGGTCGGCGCGATCAGCTCGCAGAAGCGGATGATCTCCGCGGGATCCTGACTGTCGACCTCGATGTCGAACACGTCGATGTCGGCAAAGCGCTTGAAGAGAACACCCTTCCCCTCCATCACGGGCTTTCCGGCGAGTGCGCCGATGTTGCCGAGGCCGAGGACCGCGCTTCCGTTGCTGATGACGGCGACGAGATTCCCCTTGGCCGTGTACTTGTACACGTCGTCGGGATTCTTCTCGATCTCGAGACAAGGCGCGGCCACGCCGGGCGAGTAGGCCAGGGAAAGATCGTCGGCCGTGACACACGGCGTGGTCGGAACGACCTTCACCTTGCCGGGTCGACCCGTAGCATGATATTCGAGGGCATCTTCGTTGAGACTCACGGAGGGATCCTTTGCTTGGCGGGCCGCGTCGGCGCGCCGGGTTGGCGCAGTGGATCGAAGCAGTGGCTGTTCGCGATTTCATCCATCACGCAATGGCGTTCACAGATCCGTCGGCAGCCCTGCACGACGGTCCTGCAAAGGGTCGTCGATTCTATCAACTGCCCGATTCGATGTCGAAGGCCGATCGAAGCCCGCATCGCGCCGCGCTGGGGCCCCCGATCGGAGCTCCCGACCGGAACCCGGAGAACGGTCCCCCACCCGGCGGCAACTCTCCCATCCAAACACGAAGTCCCGCTCCACAATCCACGCACGGGACGTCCCTCGATGCGATCAGCAAGGTACAGCGCCCACACGAATCAGTCGGGCATCCGCGACCGGCGGAGCGTGATCGCGGGACGAGCGGAACAAGGACGAAGACGGCGGCTAGTCCCGCCCCAGCTCGCGGGCGATCACGACGCGCTGGATCTGGTTCGTCCCCTCGTAGATCTGCATCAGCTTGGCGTCGCGCATCAGCTTCTCGACGGGGTATTCCTTCGTGTAGCCGTTTCCGCCGAAGATCTGGACCGCATCGGTCGTCGCCCGCATGGCCGAATCGGTCGCGAAACACTTGGCCATCGACGACTGCTTCGAGGCGGGTCGGCCCTGATCGAGCAGCCACGCGCTCTGCCAGGTCAACAACCGCCCCGCTTCGATGTCCTTCGCCATGTCCGCCAGCATGAACTGGACGGCCTGGAACTCCCCGATCGGCTGACCGAAGGCCTTCCGCTCCTTCGAGTAGGCCAGGCTTTCTTCGAGGGCTCGACGCGCGATGCCCGTCGCGAGCGCCCCGATCAGGGGTCGCGTGCGATCCAGGGTCGCCATCGCGATCTTGAAACCCTGGCCCTCTTCGCCCAGACGCTGGCGGGCGGGGACGCGCACGTTGTCGAAATGGATCACGCAAGTGTCACTCGCGCGCTGACCCATCTTGTCTTCCTTCTTCCCCGGCGTGAGACCCGGCGTATCGCGGGAGAGCACGAAGGCACAGATCCCCGCGTGGCGCTTCGAGCGATCGAGGGTGGCGAAGACCGTATAGAGATCCGCAACGCCGCCATTCGTGATCCACGCCTTCGTTCCATTCAGGATGTAATGGTCCCCGTCCTTCTCCGCGTGCAGCTGGAGTCCGGCGACGTCCGATCCCGCACCCGGTTCGGAAAGACAGAAGGCGAAGACCTTGAACTCCTCGCTGCAGGGCGCGAGCCATTCGCGTTTCTGCTCCTCGGTCCCGCCGACCAGGATCGGCGTCAGCCCGAGATCGTTGCTGATCATCGAGGTCGTGATCCCCGAACAGCCCCGGGAAACCTCTTCGACGGCGACGCACGAGCCGAGAACGGACAGGCCGACACCACCGTGTTCCTCGGGAATGAAGGTGTGGGAAAGGTCGAGTTCCCAGGCCTTGCGCAGGATCTCCCGGGGAAATTCGCCGCTGGCGTCGTATTGCGCCGCGACCGGAATGACTTCTTCGTCGGCAAAGCGGCGAGCCGTCTCCTGGAGACTGAGAAGGGCGTCGTCGAGTTCGAAATCCATCAGATGGGCGACCCCATTTTTCGCGACACCCGGGTCGCAGCGGCCGTGACTGCGCGCGCGGCGGCGCCGTGGAGAACCTCGTCGGTCAGGCGCAGACTCGGTCCGGAAAGGGACAGGGCGGCGATCACGCGGGCGCTGGCATCCCGAACGGGTGCCGCGACGCAGCGAAGACCCGGGGCGTATTCCTCGAGGTCCGACGCATAGCCCTGTAGCGAGATGCCCCGCAGCGCATCGGCGAGCTTCGCGCCGTCGACCAGGGTCGACTCCGTGTAGCGCCGAAGGGTCCGGCCTGCGATTTCCGGTCCACCCGAAGCCGCGCCGCCCGGCTTCCCTTCGGCATCGAAAGCACCCTCGGCCGGCACCGTCAAAGCCCCATCCGCGATCGCGCCTGCCAGGAGGACCTTTCCGAGTGCCGTGCAGTGGGCGGGAAGCCGCTCTCCGACCCGCAGCCCCGTCAACACGAGTTGTTCGGGAAGGACACCATCGAGATGGACGACCTCTTCGCCCCGCAAGACGCCCAGATGGGCCGTCTCTCCGGTCTCGCGCGCCAGGTCCTCGAGAATCGGGCGCGCCTGGCTCATCAGGCTGTGACTCTTCTCGAAGGCATGCCCGAGTTCGAGACAGCGGGGACCGAGATGGTAGAGCTCGGTCGACGGGGTCTGTTGGACGTATCCCGCCAGCTCGAGGGTCGCCAGGAGGCGAAAAGCGTTGTTCTTGTGGAGTCCGAGGCGCCTGGCGAGATCGCTCACACCCATTTCGGATTCGGTATGGAAGACTTCCAACATGCGTAGAGCGTTCGTCACGGTCTGGATCGCGTACTCACTCTTCGGCTTGCTGGAACTCTTCGGCATCGCATTTCCCCCTGATGCTTCGTACCCGTTTTTCACCCCCTGATGAATGCCGGGAACCGGCGATCGGAAACAGGTCGTTCCCGTCCCAGGTCCAATCGCTCCCTCGAAGACGAATTCGACGCTTCCACTTCAACCGCGACGACTTGGATCTTCGCTTCGGAGGCGCCAACAGAACTCGAGCTCAAGGATCCAGACTGATGAATGATTCGATCCGCGAGGCCCAGGGGGTAGGCAATTTTTAACGCAATGCTCGGAGAGATGTCAACGAGTTCGAGGGCTCACCACGCGACAAAATCCGGATATACGCACATCTGTGTCTGATCGATCGATTGCAGCCCTGCGTACCCAAAGGCATTTCGTTGGGATCGGGAAGAAACGCGGTGAGGGAAAAAATCCGGGTGCCCCTCTCCGTTCCGTCGACGATCGTACGTCGTCGTTCGAAAAAGGAAACCCGAAAGCAGGCTTCGCCTAATATGGCCCGAAACTACGGACGCGGGCGTTCGGAAGCGCGTGCGGCCATCTCCGTCGCCAACAACTCGATGATGAGGGTCGCGACCCCCAACACGATCGCGACATCGGCCAGGTTGAAATCGGGAATGCCATCCGTTTCGATCGAACCGAGATGGATGAAGTCGATCCCGGAACCGTAGCGAACCCGGTCGATTCCGTTGCTCACGATTCCGCCCAGGATTGCACCCAGCGCCGCGGCACTCCCGCGCTCCCCAGGGGCCAGACCACGATAGAACGTGATGATGACGGCGAGGGCCACGATCGAAAGCAGGGCGAAACCCGCGAGCTGCAGCGTCGGGCTCCAGTTCCGAAAGAGTCCCAGCGCCCCGCCGGCCGAGGGAAGATGGGTCAGCGCCACGAAGTCCCCGACCAGGGGAACCCGCGCGCCGACCTCGATCGATCGGCTCGCATGGAGTTTCCCGAGCTGGTCGATCGCGACGATCACCGCGGCGAGGGGAAGAAAGCTCGATTGCTTCGCGTTCATGCGGGCCTCTAGCGAAGCTCGGCGGCCGAGAGCCGTTCATCTTCCCAGATTTCCGGCGCGAGGTCGCGTGCCACCTGGAATCGCAGGTCGGCGGGTTCATCCCGATTCTGTTCGCGATCGATCCAGGCGCGAAGACCGATCCCCCAGACATCGACCGAAGGGCCGAGGCGCCCCTCGGATTCGAACAGGGAACGTGCCTGATCGAGAAAGGCGCTCGCCTGCCCGGGCGAGCCCCATTCCAGATGATGACGTGCCAGCGCGAGGTATGCGAACGGGTTCGTCGAGTCGACGCGGACAGCCCGCTGGTAGCTGGCCAACGCCCGACCGGGGTGTCCCGCGGTGTCTTCGTCGAGGCCGGCCAGGACGAGTCGCAGGGAGGCGTCCCGTGTGGGATCGGTCTCGCCGAGCGCGGCTGAGACCGTGAGCGGCTCTTCGCCGGACCGGAAGGGCGCACGCGCGATCAGGCCAGTGCATGCGAACAGGCCACCCACGACCAGACAGACCCCTGCGATGCGCATCGTATCGATCACGTTCCCCGCACCCTCGCACACCTGGCGAACAGAGTCACAACATACCCCCCGAATGAGGGGTTCTCTCGTCCGCCGGACGGAGCGATCCTCGATGCACGAACCGTGTCATGTGGATCACCCTTCTCGGACATTCAGCCGCGGCCCCCGAAAAGTCGTTCGAAGAAACTCCGCCCACGCCTCGGGCGGCGGGGACAGGTGTCCTTCGGTGCCGTGCCTGCCAGGAAGAACTCCGGCCGATGTCCAGGACAACCGGCCAGCGCACGCGCACCTGTCTCCGGGTCGATCTCCACCCGCTCGATTCCCGCCGGGCGGGCAAAATGTCCCCGAACCCGGCTGCCAGAAATCTCGGCCAGGAAATCGGCCCAGATCGGAAGGGCGCCGCGACTGCTCGGCACCCCGATCGCATGGGGTTCGTCGTATCCGATCCAGACGACGGCCACGATCTCCGGTGTGAAGCCGACGAACCAGAGATCGTTCTCGTCGTCCGTCGTGCCGGTCTTGCCGGCGATCGGTCCTTGCAGGCCCCGCGCGCGGAGCCCGCGACCCGTCCCCCGGTCGACCACCCCTTCGAGCAACGACGTCGTGAGAAAGGCCGTCCCCGGATCGAGCACCCGGCGTGCACCCTCGAGCGGCCATTGTTCCTGACCGATGCCCCGATCGTCGAGCAGGCCGATGAAGCTGCGCGGCGTGGGACGCAAGCCACCATTCGCAAAGGTCGCATAGACCGTCGCGATCTCGAGCGGGGAAACCTCGGCCGTCCCGAGGGCGAGACTCGGGACCGGCGGCAGCCGACTCTCGATCCCCAGACGCCGTGCCATCTCGACGACCTTCCCGATCCCGACCGCCTGTCCGATCCGCGCCGCCGGTACGTTCAACGATCGTTCGAGCGCGTCGCGCACGAGGACCGGTCCCCGGAACTTCTTGTCGTAGTTGACGGGTTGCCACGGGCCCTCCCGGGTTTCGACCTTGAGGGGCTCGTCGAGGACGGTGCTCGCGAGGGTGAGCAGCGGACCCGATTGGGGCGACAGGGCCGCCGTATAGACGATCGGCTTGAAGACACTGCCCACCTGACGACGGGCGAGGGTGCATCGATTCCATTGGGAGGTCGCGTAGTCCCGTCCTCCGACCATCGCGAGGATCTCACCCGTCTGGGGGCGCATCGCCAGCAGGCAGCCCTGGAGAGGGCCGCCCTCTTCGTCACCGTCCGCGCCGCCGTCCGCGCTTCGTTTCTTCTGGCCGAGACGACGCTCGAGATCCTCGAGCCCGCTCTGGAGCGCCCGAACGGCCGCCCGCTGGATCGTCGTGTCGAGGGTCGAGTAGATCCGCAATCCTTCGGTCGCGAGCAGCTTCGCGTCGTAGACCTCGGGAAGCTGACGCGCCAGCTCGTCGAGGAAATAGCGATCCTGTCCCGATTCGAGGGAGATCGCAGCCAGGCTCAGATCACGTGCCCGCGCGCGCCGGGCCTCCTCCCGTGAGATCCGACCCTGCTTCTCCATCAATTCGATCACGAGATCGCGCCGACGCCGCGCCCGCTCGGGATGGCGATGGGGACTCATCGCGTTGGGACTCTGGATGACCGCCGCCAGCAGGGCCGATTCGTCGAGCGACAGATCCGCCACGCGCTTGCCGAAGAAAAAGCGCGCCGCCTCCCCGACGCCATGGATCGCCGTCGCGCCCCGGCGTCCCATGTAGATCTCGTTCAGATAGGCCTCGAGAATCTGTGGCTTCGAGTATCGGGCCTCGACGATCAGCGCCATCACCGCCTCGGTCAGCTTCCGCCGCAGCGTGCGCTCGGGCGTGAGGAAGAAATTCTTGACCAGCTGCTGGGTGAGGGTGCTGCCGCCCTGACGAATTCCGCCGGCGCGAAGGTTGGCGAGCATCGCCCCCGCGATGCGACGCGGATCGACCCCATGGTGTTCCTCGAAGCGACGATCCTCGACTGCGTAGATTGCGGAAACGAGGGAGGTCGGAACGTTCTCGATCTCCACGAGGTCCCTTTGTTCCCGTTCCGAGCCATAGAAGGAGGAGATCGGCTCGGGTTCGAGGGCGACGAAATCGACCGGCACGCCGCGATCGTCG
>DRKE01000316.1 GCA_011051925.1 Deltaproteobacteria bacterium | reverse complement strand
TAACGTCCGATCCGGATCACCGTTCCAGCGGGCATCGTCGATCTGCGAGCGGATCTCCTGCCAGAGCCGATCGCGAAGCCTCGCCCAGGCCTCGATCCGCGAGGCCCCCTCCGCTTTCGCCAGGCTGCAGGCGCGACCGAAGCCGACGATGCCGATCACGTTCTCCGTTCCGCCACGCCGTCCGCTCTCCTGCCCGCCTCCATGGAGGAAGGGTGGCAGCTCGCAGCCACGCCGCCGGATGAGCGCCCCCACGCCCTTCGGTCCGCCGAGCTTGTGCGCGGAACACGAAAGCAGATCGCAGGGCACCCGCCGGAGATCGACGACCGCTTTGCCCAGCGCCTGGGTCGCGTCCGTGTGGAAGAGCACGCCGCGCTCGCGACACCCCTCCGCCACCTCGGCCACCGGCTGGACCGCCCCGGTTTCGTTGTTCGCCCAGATCATCGACACCAGCCGGGTTCGGCCTCCGATCGCCGCCAGCATCTCCCCTGCATCGACCCGCCCGTTCGCATCGGGGACCACGCGATCGACCCGGACCCCTCGCGCCTCGAGCACCCGGAGGCACGCATCGATCGAGGGATGCTCGATCCGGGTCGTCACGACGTGGTCTCCGGGCTCGAGGCAACCGAAGAGCACCGTATTGTTCGACTCGGTCGCTCCCCCGGTCAGCTGGACCTCCCCCGCCTCGACGCCCAACAGGTCCGCCACCTCGGCTCGAGCGGATTCGACCCGCGCCCGCGCAGCGGCGCCTTCGGCATGGACGCTCGAGGGATTGCCGAAACCGCCCTGCAGGACCTCGCTCATCGACTCGATCACCTCCGGTCGAATCGGTGTCGTCGCATTGTGGTCGAGGTAGATCCTCACGTCGTTCCTTCCTCGGATCGCGGGTCCCGGCAAAGCGCGAACGGAGAGGCTATCTCATCGATCCCGGCCGAGTGAGGGGCGGGCTTCCGGCCCGGGATCAAGGCGCGGTCGCGAAGGCATGGCCATCGCGACACCCGGATCCCGCAGCGGGCAGATCGGGTCGGGGGCGCGCCCATCGGGCCCGACGGGTCGGGTTTGCGGAAGGACCTCGAGCCCGGCTTCACGTCACGGGGATTCAAGGCCGACGTCGCGGGAGCCGGCTTCCCGATCGCTCACGAGTTCCGCGAGCGAAGTGTGGTCGGCGACGTCGCGCCAGGCGTGTTCCACCCGGTAGAGCGCCTCCGCGACCTGGGGTCCACAAGCGGTCAGGCGTCGGCCGGGGTCCGAGCCGATCGTCCCCCGTACGGCGCGCAGGACCTCGCCGACCGTCAGATCGCCGATCGGACGGGCCGGCAGATAGGCCACCTCGTCATCCTCGCGACGCAGGACCTGCCGGATGACGACGGCCCCTTCGAGGTCGTCGATGAGTCGCCGTACGAGCCGAACGGGTTCGTCCAGGACATCGGCCAGCTGATCGACGGTCGGCGGACTCTCGCGATCCCGGAAGCGACGAGCGATCTCGACCGCAATCTCGACGGCAACCGCCTCGCGTTCGGCTGGCGAGGCCTCCCCACTGCGCATCTCCCGTCGGGCAAAGGCGAGATTCTGGGTGGCGAAGGCGACCTCGGCACCGAGCAACACGACCGCCCAGCAGGCATAGAGCCAGGCCAGGATCAGGGGGACCGCGGACAAGGCGCCGAAAACCGTCTGATACGTCGCGGCGCCGATCTGGAAGTCGACGTAGATCGCCCGCGCCGCGGAAAAAAGGATCGCTGCGACGGCCCCGCCGAGCGCCGCGGAGCGGACCCGAACGGTCGTGTTCGGAAAGAACCAATAGAGGAACGTGAAGCCGAGAAAGAGCACGAAGAGCGGGACCTGGGAGAGCCCCAGACCGTAGACCTTCGCGAAGAAGGGATTCTCGAGCAGCCGTGCCACCATCGGCTCGCTCTGCAGCGTCGTCGCCAGGCTGATCGCCACGCCGATCGAGATCGGAGCCACGATCAGCACGGCGAGATAGTCCGAGAAGCGACGGGCCCAGCTGCGGCTCCGAGCAACGCCCCAGATGTCGTTGAGGGTCGATTCGAGATGACGCAACGCGAAGATCGCCGTGCCGAAGACGATCGCGCCGCCGACCGTTCCGAAACGGCCGAAATCGAGGTTCGCCGCATAGCCCCGAACCGTCTCCCGGACCTCCGGCGCCACGGTCGTCAACTGCTCGATGGCGAAATTGACGATCGTTTCGTCTCCCCCCACCGCACCGAGAATCGCGATCACGACGCCCAGCATCGGAATCACGGAGAGCGCCGTGACGTAGGTCAGCGCGCTCGCGCGCAGTAGAAGATGATCGGTCTCGAATCCGCGGATCGTGAGGGCGATCAGCTGCGCGGTCGAGCGGAGCAGGCGAAGGGCCAGCGGATCGCTGCGACCGTCGGCCCAGAGTTCGTCCCGCAGCCGCTCGCGAAGCGCGTGGACCCGCCCGAGCCAGCCAGCTTCCCGTCCGCCCGTTCCCGGCGCCCCCTCCTTCGTCTCCGTGGCACCCGGCATCGAAGGATCGGGACGCCCACCCCGAGGCGGGGCTGGGAGGGGATGATCAACCATCCCGGGCGGGCCTCGACGGCGATCGTGGCTCGGCATCCCCGGCATCCTCACCCACGGCGAGCCAGCGTTCGAGGCGACTCCGGATCGCGGGGCCGATGCCGGAAACGCGCTCGAGATCGTGAACCGAACCGAAGGGCACCGCGTTCCGGGCCCGGACGATGGCCCGCGCCCGGGCGGGCCCGATGCCCGGAAGCTGTGCCAGCAGCTCGGGCGGGGCCCGATTCGGATCGACCTTCTTGCCGTCGAGCCAGCGGGCGATGCCCGTCAGCGGATGCCGGTCGCGCTCGCTCGGGCTCGCTCCACAACGAGCGAGCCGGGTTCCCAGACCGTCCGAATCGATCCCCGAAAGCGAGCCACAACTCGTCCGCCCGGCCACGAGGCCCGTCCGTCCCGCAACGAGCAGCCCCATCGCCAGGAGCAACAGAAGAAGACGCCGCGCATCCGGAGACGAAACGACGCGCCCCGTGTCCGACTCCGGCTCGGGTCGATCCCGGTCCGCCCGCTCGTCGTTCGGAGATCCCATTCTTCCGACCCGATCGGCCCAATCCTCGAGGATGCCCTCGGCAGCCTGCCCCGAAGCCGTCAGGCGAACGCGAC
>DRKE01000315.1 GCA_011051925.1 Deltaproteobacteria bacterium | reverse complement strand
CATTTCGCCGTGACCCATGCGGAACTCGACTACCGCAGACCGGCGCGCTTCGATGACCGCCTCGAAGTCACGACATGGCTCGAATGGGTACGCGGCGCATCGCTCGCGATGGCCTACACGATCGTATGTCAATCGGAGATCCTCGTGACCGGCCGGACCGAGCATGCTTCGATCAATGACGAAGGGAAGGTACGGCGGATTCCACGCGAGGACCGTCTCCGCCTCAGCGCATCCGCCCTCGCAGCACACGCCCCAGATCGCTAGCGCGAAGACGCACTTCCTTCTCGAACCAGGCCGTCACGCTCTGGATCACTTCGAGTGCATCCCCCTGCCCCGACCAGTGTCCCCGCACGACATCGGGATGGACGTGGTTGAGGAGCTGGGACAGACAGGCAGCCACGACGAAGAGATCATCGAGCATCCCGACCGGACCGAAGAAGAGCGCGGGCACGAGATCGACCGGGGACAGGACATAGGCCATGCCCCCGACGGCCACGACCTTGGACAGGATGGGTACGCGACGATCTCCCAACAATCTCGACAGCAGGATCGTGAGATCCGGCAACAGGAGCAGCAGATCCCGGAACCCGCTTCGCGTGCCCGATCCGGGAGCCACGATCCGCGAGCGGATCCGGTCATACACCCGGCGTTCCTGCGGATTCAGCTCGATCGTGATCGGAGACGGGCTCATCGATCCGACCCGCGCGGCCGGGCGCCCCGAAGATCCCGGATCGCTCGATCGACGTCGCCTTCGTTTCCGACGCCGAGCCGTTTCGGGCCCGGCGGAGGAGGCGGCACCGCCGCACGCAGGATGCCGAGAATCGGTTTCCCGTCGAGTTCGCGGTCGAGCCGAAGCCCCAGCAGAGCGGCGACCGTCGGGGCAACGTCCGCCATCCCGAGCTCGGGCACGCGGACCTGGGACCGGATCCCACGCCCCCAGGCCGCCAGCCCCACACCCGAACCCGCCGGCTCGAGAAAGGGAAGGGCCCCCGCACTCGCGCGAACCTCCGACGGACGCAGGACGGGGCGAACCAGCCCATCGCCGATCACGAAACCCGGACGAGCCGCAAGGCCGAACCAGGCCTGCGGATCCGCGCCCGTCTTCGCGAGATCGGCAGCGGGTACGACCTCGAAGGCACCCGTTCGACGCGCCTCCTGCTCGAGGACCTGACGGGCCTCGAGCGCATGTTCCGCGTCCCGGGCGTAGACATAGGCCGAACGCCCGTTCGACCGCGCGAGGGCCAGCCAGCTCCGGACGCCGGTCGCCGACCGCGGATCCCGCCCGATCAGCCCCGCCCGCACGAGGGCGACATTGGGATCGACCCGGGTGTGGACCGGCTGGTAGGTGACATCCCCGACCACGAAGAACGCCGTATCCGCCAACCGACCGGCCGCGGCGAGACACGCCTCGATGTGCCCGATGGCCGCGTCGACGCGAGCCAGCGCCCGATCGACCTCGACCGTTCCGGATCCCGCGCTGCGCTGACGAGCGGCCGTCTGATCGAAGCGGATCAGCCAGAGGCCGGGATCGCGCTCCGTCGCGACGAGGCGGCATGCCAGTTCCGCGAAGGCCGCGTCCTTTTCCGCTGGCGTCGGCCATGAGGCTGGATCACGCGCCTTTCCCATGGACTGCCCGGCCGCGCCGTTCCGACCCCCTGAAAGATCCCGTTCCGCGATCGATTCGAGTTCCCGAACCAGGAAGGGACTGGCCCGGTTGCGAAGAAACGCGAGCCAGCTCTGCCCGGACCCGACGGGCCGTGCGTCGGGGATGAGCCACTCGATCCGCGCCCCCGTCGTGCTCGGCCAACCGAGGGCCACCACGCCCCGACCGATGGCCGCGTCCCAGAGCGACGTTCCCAGCAGCAATCGACTATCCCAGAAGGGCAGCGTCCGCTTGCCCTCCTTGTCGAGGGCCCGATCCGAAATGATCCCATGGTGTGTCGGAAGCCTGCCCGTCACCAACGTCGCATGGGAAGCGTATGTCGTACCCGGCGAAGGCGGATGCACCCGTTCGGCCACGACGCCCTCCCGCGCGAATCGCGCGAGGACCGGCATCCGGACCCGGACGCCGGAATCGGCCACGTGACCCCAGGCATCGAGAAAGTCGTCCGAGCGAAGGCCCGCGACCGTGATCAGGAAGACCCGGTGAGGAGCCCCGCGTTCGGCGAGCGCGATCCGATGGGCCTGGTCCCGAACGGCCGCCTGCTCGTCGAGAGCCCGCGTCGCACAGGAAAGGCTCGCGAGGGCGGCGGGCACCAGAAGGATGAAGGCGAGCGATTTCGACAGCTTTCCGCTCCTCGGGTCGCTTCCCCGCCACGCAGTCCCGCGGACATAGGGAGGTGGCGCGAAGATTGGGTCCGCCTGCGAGGATAGCCGTGGCGGGACGGGATTGATGCCTTCTGCGTACGCCGGTGCGCGAATCGCGTTCCCCGGGCGACGATCGCCCGGCCCCGCGGTGCCGGACCCAATCTTCGCGCCACCTCATCCCCGTTGGCCCCGGCGCTGCCGTCCGGATCGATCCCCTCGCTCCCCACCGCATTATTTTTCCTTTGACTCCAACAACTTACGGGATTGACAGAGGGATCGCGGGGCACATTCGTTTACTCTCATGCCCGAAATCGAGCCAAACCCGATCGAGAGGGAATCCCCCGCAATGGAGCCGACCGCACAATACGAGGAGGTCACGATTCCGCTGCCCGAGCCGATCCATGGGCGTGTCGCGGTCTCGGGCGTACTCGGGATTCCCGAGTGGTGGCCGACCGGGGAGCGGGTTGCCGTGGTCTTCGCCCACGGCGGGCCGAGCAACTACGACGATCCGATGATCGTCGCCCTTTCCCGGAGATTGACGGAACAGGGCTACCTCACCCTGCGGTTCAATTTCCCCTTCGCAGAAGCGGGCAAGCGAAGCAGCGCCGACTCGCCGGCGACCCTCGAAAGGGGTTTCCGGGCGGCGCTCAACGTTCTCGGACGCGATCCGACCGCGCGCCCGGCCCGCCTTTTCGTCGGCGGAGTCGGACTCGGAGGGCGCGTGGCGGCGGGTCTCGTCGCCGACCGACTGCATGCCGACGGACTCTTCCTGCTCGGCTTTCCGCTGCATCCCCAGAACAAGCCGGAGAAGAGCGATCCCGACGTGCTCTTCCGGGCCACGGCGCCGATGCTTTTCATCCAGGGAACCCGTGACCGGCGCTGTGATCGAACGGCCCTGCGGAGCGCACTGAGGCGGCTCGGGGCGCCGATCGAGATCTACGATGTCGCGGATGCGGACTCCGCGTTCCACGTTCCCAAGAAATCAGGACGCTCGGACGAGCAGGTCCAGACCGAGGTATACGGCGTACTCTCGAACTGGATCGCTCGCCGACTCGGCTGAGGAATCCGACATGACCGAAGAAAGCGATCTCTATTTCGCGCAACATCCCGTCGGACAGATGGCGAATCTCGCCTATCTGATCGGAAGTCGATCGAAACGCCAGGCCCTGGTCGTCGATCCCGCCTGGAACGTACGCGGCCTGCTCGACCAGGCCGCGCGCGACGGAATCGAAATCGTCGGGGCACTCGTGACCCACTACCACCAGGACCATGTCGGAGGCGAGATCTTCGGCCATTCGATCGAGGGGCTGGATGCGTTGCTCGAACTCCAACCGGTCCCGATCCACGCCAACAAGCACGAGGTCGAAGGACTCATCAAGGTGACGGGAATCTCCCCGGGCGACGTGGTCCCTCACGAAAGCGGGGATCGGCTCGAGATCGGCGGCGTGGCGGTCCGCTTCATCCACACGCCGGGCCATACACCGGGCAGCCAATGCTTCCTCGTCGAGGAAGCGGGCCGGGCGGGACACCTCGTGGCCGGGGATACCCTCTTCTTGAACGGATGTGGACGGGTCGATCTGCCGGGCAGCGACCCGCGTGCGATGTACGAGAGTCTCGAAAAGCTGAAGCGACTGCCCGACGACACGATCCTCTACCCCGGGCATCTCTACTCCCCAGAGGGGAGCGACTCGCTCGGGGACCAGAAGCGGACGAATCCCTATCTCCGCGCGGCCTCGGTCGATGTCTTCCTGAGCTTCATGGGACATTGAGACCCGGATCGATGCGAAGCGACATCCCGGACTCCATTCCCGGGAATCGCGGCAGGTCCGCCCGGAAGCGTTCTGCCCAAAGCGACCGCGAGGGCGGCTGTCGACGTTGAAATCCGCACCCTCCGAGGTTAGAGTCCGCCTCGTTCGAGACCCCGGCACGCCCGTGTCGGGGTTCATTTGTCCAACCGCTTCAACCTCGGAGGCCAGCCCCCCATGAAGGTCATGGTGTGCCTGAAACAGGTTCCCCATCAGGACGCACGTCTCGACGTGAACGCCGATGGCACCTGGATCCAGGAAGACAACATCAAGTTCGAAATCAACAGTTACGACACCTATGCCATCGAGGAGGCGCTCCGCCTCAAGGATGCGGGCGATGCCGAAGTCGTCGTGGTGTCCATCGGTCCCGACCGCGTGACCCAGGCCCTGCGCACCGCGCTGGGAATGGGTGCAGACCGAGCCATTCACGTCAACGATCCCGCGACCGCGGAGGCCGATGCCCTCGGGCTCGCCAAGGTGCTGGCCGCCGTCGCCAAGGAAGAGAATCCCGACATCATCTTCACGGGCCTGATGGCGGATGACGGGAACGCCTCGGCGATCCCGCCGATGCTGGCGGCGCTCCTCGACATTCCGTCGGCCACGGGCGTGACGGCGACCGAGATCAGCGACTCCGCGGTCAGGGTCGAGCGCGAGCTCGAAGGCGGCGCCGTCGAGGTCGTCGAGCTTCCGATGCCCTGCCTCCTCGCGATCCAGACCGGCGCGAACCAGGTCCGCTATGCGTCGCTCAAGGGCATCATGCAGGCCAAGAAGAAGCCCGTCGACGTGAAGACGCTGGCCGATCTCGGCCTCGCGGACGCCGTGGGCCCCGACCACAACAAGACGCTGATCGACAAGATCTACGT
>DRKE01000314.1 GCA_011051925.1 Deltaproteobacteria bacterium | reverse complement strand
CGCCCCCTCGGTCTCCACTCAGCCCGCCACACCTTCGCCTCACTCGCGCTCGACTCTGGGAAGTCGATCCGATTCGTCGCGGATCAGCTGGGCCATGGCTCGCCCGCTTTCACCCTGGAGACCTACGCCCACATGCTTCCGGTCGAACCGGGAGACATGGCCTTCGCGGACTTCACAGGCGCGTCCGTCGGCGGTTCCGACGTCTCCAAACGTCACTATCCGTCACCGAACTCAGACGAGTCCGAGGTCGCCGAGTCGGCGGATGACGCAAGTCCCTGGGACGGAAGAGGAATTTTGGAGCGCGAGACCGGGATCGAACCGGCGACCCTCAGCTTGGGAAGCTGATGCTCTACCAACTGAGCTACTCGCGCATCCAGGGGTGGATTATCCGATGCGTGGGGCCACGCGTCAACGGCGAGGCAGCGGATCGATCCGAAGGCCAGGTCCGGCTGCATGACACGACGGACCGGGCCCGGGCGGAACGGCCCATCGGGCAAGGCCGGCGGGCGCCCTATTCCTCGATCAATTCGACGAAGGCGCCCTCGAGTTCGTCGCCGTCCCCCGCCTCGAGCGGCGTCAGTTCGGCCTCGCCCATCACGAATTCCGGTTCCGCGCCAAGCGAAAAGGATTCTTCGAGGGGCACCGAAGCCGCCTTCGCGAGGACCGGTTCCGGTTCCAGGCAGAGTTCGTCGGCACCGAGCGGTCGGCCCGGCATCTCCGAAGCTGCAGCGACGCCCTCTTCGAAGTCCTCGAGGGCCGCCTCGAGGCCGGCGTCGAGGTCCCGGGTCCCCGAATCGCCGTTCCCGTCGTCCCGATCGGTCGCCATGTCCGGACTCGATCGGAGATCCGCCGCTGCCACTGGATGGATCGAGCAGGTGTCTTCGAGGGCCGGAATCGGTTGTGAGGCCAATGCGCCGGCCGGCGCCGCGATCGGGCTCGAAGGCGGACGCGAGGGCAACGCACTGTACGTGCTCCCCGGGTCGGGCCCGATGCCGAGGTCCGCCGCCGCCCGTTCGACATCGTCCGAATCGATCGCCTGGCGTCCCGCCAGATAGGCCTCGAAGAGCGCGTTGTCCGCGAGGGTATTCAACAGCCTCGGACGACCGCGCCCGAACTTGTAGAGGGTCTCCATCGTGGCGGGAGGCAGGATCGCTGGATTGCCGGACACCGCCTCGAGACGATGCGCGAGATAGGCCGAAGCATTCGCGAGATCGAGCGGGTGCAGCCGGACCCGGACATCGACGCGCTGGGCGATCGCCGGGTCCCCCTGCACCAGACGATCGAGTTCGGGGGAACCGACGAAGAGCATCGAGAGAAGTCTCCGCTCTTCGTATTCCAGGCTGAGCAGCCCCCCGAGCTCCGCGAAGACTTCCGGGGTCATGACCTGGGCGTCATCGACGATCAGGACCGCATGTCGTCCATCCTCACGCACGATCGCGAGTCGTTCGTAGATCTGCCCGAGCAGACCCGCGCGATCGGTGGCCGGCTCTTCGGTCCCGAGCTGTCGGGCGAAACGCTGGAGGATCCCGGTCGCATCCGCCGCGCCGGGCAGCATCACGAGCAGCGTCGCCTCGAAGACCTCTTCCTCGAGTCCGTCCAGGATCCGCCGCGCGAGCAGCGTCTTGCCCATGCCCCCGTCGCCCGTCAGGAGCGTCAATCCCTTGCGCTGACGAAGCCCCCGCTCGACACGGCGCTGGACGTCCCGATGGCTCGCGCTCTCGAAATAGAAGCGCAGATCCGGCTCGTTGCTGAAGGGATCCTGGGTCAACCCGAAATGTTGGAGATGTTCCACGGAAGCTCCTTGGCGTCGGGAAGGAGATCTCAGACGAACGAGATCTTCTTGCGACCTCCCTTTCGCGAAGACTGGGAATCGTCGCTGGTCGAGGCGCCGGGATCGCCCGCGGCCGATTCGGCACCGCCCACGACCTCCTCGGCGGGTTCGAGCGTCTCGGCGGGAACCGCTTCGACGACCGCTTCATCCCCGACCTCGTCGCTCTCTTCGTCGAAGAGATCGTCAAAGGACTCGAAGACCTCGCCGGGCTCGCCCAGGGCGGGCGACCCTTCGCCCCCTGCCTCGAGCATTTCCAACCGCTCTGCCGCACCCGGGAATCCGGCTTCGAGTTCCAGCACCTTCTTCAAGCTCGCCAGGGCGCGGTCGCGCTGGCCGAGCCCCTCCTGCGCGAGGGAGAGATCGAAATAGACGCCCGCCATCCGTTCGGCGGGAATCTCGGGCAGGGCCAGGGCCTGTTCGAAATGGTTCACAGCGTCGTCGAAACGCGAAAGATCGCGGGCACAGAGCCCCATCATGCAGAGACTGTCGAAGCGCCGCTCCTCGAATTCGAGACAGACCCGGAATTCCCCGATCGCATCCTCGAAGAGACCCATCTCGCGATAGGCGATCCCGAGATCGTACCGGGTCTCGAAATCCCCTTCTTCGAGGGTCGCCGTCACGCCCTTCTTGAAATCCGAGAAGATCGAGCCGAATCCGTCTTCGACCGTCGACAGCACGCCGGACGTCCCATCGTCCTTCGGAACTTCCTCATCGTCGACGAGGACATCGGCCAGGGCTTCCCGGAGATCGAAGCTCTCCCCGTCCGGATCCGGTGTGGTCGCAGGAGCCGGTTCGGCCGCCTCCCTCTCCGCGGGAGCGGTCTCCGTCTGGTCTTCGCCCCCGTCCTCGGATTCGTCGTCCTCGAAACGCGCCGTCTCCTCGAAATCCTCTGTCTCCGCGCTGAAGGTCTGTTCGGCCGCGACCTGGGACGTGTTGACGTCATCCGCGCCGATCCCCGGTGCTTCCGGCGCCCGGCCCCGGGCCGCCTCGAGCTCGCCCATCCGGAGCATCGCGCTCGGATGGTTGGGAACCATCTCGAGGATCCGGACGAGGATGGCTTCGGCCTCGTCGAACATGTCCTGGGCCAGGTAGAATTCCGCCTCCTCGAGTTCCTCGGCGATCTTTTCCGCGGTCGTCGTGCTCTCGCCGGCCGGCGCTCCCGTCGGCGGATTCGTCATCTCGTCGACATCGAAATCGAACTCGACGTCGTCCTCATCGTCTTCGGAATCCGCCCCTCCCGATGCGGAGAGTCCATCGGACATCGCCTCGTCGAGGGTCTGATCGACCTCGAATCCGGGCGTCGTGGTCTCGATCGGACGGCTGCCCTCGCCCCCGCGATCTCCGCCTTCCGAAGCGCCCCGCACGGCCGGGGGGTCGAAGGACAGCGATTCGTCGTCGAGTTCGATCTCGAACTCGTCCTCGTCCATGCCGAGATCCATGCCCGACTGGGTTTCGCTTGCGGCCACCTCCTCGATCGCCCCATCGAGATCGAGTTCGATCTCGACGTCGAGGTCCATCTCGGGTGCGGGCTCGTCGGCTTCCGGCGTCGCCCTTCCCGCAGCCGGCGCCACCGAGCCGATCTGCTCCGCCGAGGCGGGATCGAATTCGGCGATTCGCTCCTTCAGGTCGATCACCGCGGGACCGTCACCCGCTTCGCGCGCCTGGAGGGCCGCTCGTTTCCAGGCATCGACGGCTTCGTTCGTCTGCCCCAGGGCGGCATGGGCCTCACCGAGTTTCTCGAGAGCGGCGCGATGCGTCGGATCCTGCGCCAGCACGCCCTGCAGGCTCGCGATCGCCTGCTCCCGCTTGCCATAGCGCAGGTAGACACTCGCCTCCGCGAGCAGTTGATCCGGATCCCCCTCTGGCGGGGGTTGGGCGATCGGCGTTTCCTCCGCCCCGGCGACATCGAGTTCGATCTCGATGTCATCGCCTCCGAGAACGAGTTCGTCCGCGCCCTCGTCCTTCGACAGCGAATCCGCTCCGCTTTCATCGTCGAGGGTCAGGAAGGGCTCTTCCTCGAGCAGCTCTTCGTCTCCGAGATCGGGTTCATCCACCTCCGACATGTCGACCGCCAGACGGGAGCTCGATCCGACTTCCTCGACCGGAAGACGCTGCATCAGTTGGCGAGCCGTTTCTTCGTCGCCCCGATCACGATGCAGCTTGGCGAGGGCACGGGTCGTCTCGGCGAGTCGGGCCTCGTTCCCGGCCTGGGAATAGAGCTCCATCAGGAGTTCGTATTGCGCGGGCTCTCCCGAGGCGTCGAGCGCCTGGACCGCGAAGGACTCCGCGCGGGCCAGATCGCCGGCAGTCATCAGGTTCCGGGTGAGCCCGGTCAGGGCGCCGACATGATCGGGTTTCAACTCGAGGATGCGCTCGAGAACCGTGATCAGCTGATCGCGTTCCTGCTGGTTCTCGAGTTCCTCCGCGACGGCCTCGTATTCCGCCAGGGCTTCAGACTCCATGCCCTCCTGGCGGAGCAGGTCGGCCACCTTCAGCCGGCTCGTCGTGTTCGTCGGATCGAGGGCGGCGGTCTGGCGGAGCAGATCGAGCGCTTCGGTCTTGCGTCCTTCCTTGTGATAGCCGTCCGCCGCGGTCTGGAGCGCCGAAATCGCCTCGGCATCGAGCCCCATCCGCTGATAGAGCTCGGACAAGGAGACATAGGCCGAATACTGTTTCGGAT
>DRKE01000313.1 GCA_011051925.1 Deltaproteobacteria bacterium | reverse complement strand
TTGCAATACGGGATGATCTCCGCGAGCCGGGCGGCCGAGATCGGTTCGGGTGACGACAGCACGAGGGCCTCGACGATCCTGCGTTTTTCGCTGGCTTCCATTCTACTCACGACGGCTCCTGCTCATGACGACTCGCCCACGATCTTTTCTCCTTCCTCCGACGAGCGGGGTGGTTCGGATTCCCGCCGGACCAGCCGGCCTCGTCGTGCCGAACCCGCCTACATCGTATCCGTGATCCGCTCCCGCCAATCCGGATCGTCGGTTTCCAGGTTCGCTCGTCGGACGCGGATGGCGCCTTCGGGTGTCCCGCGCTCGGAGAGCCCCTGGTAGATGCGCAGCGCCGCCAGCCTGGCCAGTTCGAGGATCGCCAGGAAGGTCGCGACCAGCACCGCGCGACCAGGCGGTCCCTCCGAGCCCTCCGCCGCTTCGAAGATCCTCATGAACTCGATCGATTCGTTCGCGTCGAGGAGATCCATGACGACCATCATCCGATCCCGCACGGTCACGTGCTCCTGTTCGATCTCATGGCGCAGCTCGACCGACTTCGTGTTGTCGAGCACCGTCTTGAAGGCGGCCACGAGCTCGAAGAGCCCGACCTCGATCTCGCGCTCCGACTCCGGCGTTTTCTCGGGACCGGGCCCGACCACGCTCCAGACATCGCGGCCGAGAAGCCGGCGGCGGGAAAGCGCTTCGGCCGCTTCCTTGAATCGCTGGTACTCGAGCAGGCGCTGCACGAGTTCGGCTCGCGGGTCGATCGACTCCTCTTCGTCCTGCGATTCGTCCGGCAGCAGCATCCGGCTCTTGATCAGGGCCAGCGTCGCGGCCATCACCAGGTATTCCGCAGCGACGTCGAGATTGAGTTCCTCCATCAGGCCGATCGTGTCCAGATACTGTTCCGCGATCCGGGCGATCGGAATGTCCGTGATGTCGACTTCGTTCTGGCGGATCAGATGCAGGAGCAGATCCAGGGGCCCCTCGAAGACGGGAAGCTTGACGGCATAACCATCCAACCCATCGGTCCGATCGTCGGGCTGGACGCCCAGATCCTCGAGGACGCTCGTCGCGGTCATTTCCGTTGCACTCATCGGCTACGGTCCATCCTGGGCGCCTGGGGGAGGTCGTCTGTCTTCGATGACGGCTCGGGGCCAGCTCGTCGGGGTCGGAGCATCGACAGGACTTCGGTTCGGGATTCCCGACCCGTGCGATCGGGCCTTCGTCTGCCTCAGCCTGTGTCGCCCGGAGTATCCGCGATCACGCCCTTCGGAGCAACTTCGGAGGCTCGGGTGCGTCTTCCTCTCCGCCCTCTTCCGGAAGCGCCGGGCTTTCGACGGGAAGCCCTCTTCGCGATCTCCTCGGCGAGCGCCAGGGCCTCCTCGCGATTCGCGATCTCCCCATCGAGGAAGCCCGCCCGGATCCGCGCCAGCGCCCGTCCCACGTCCGGCCCGGTCAGTCCGAGTTCCGCGAGATCGGCCCCGCCGACGGGCGCCCGGCGACGCCGATCCTCCGCGCCCCAGCGCAGGATGCGCCGACGAACCGCCCCACCCGCGAGCGCATAGAGGGCCTGCACCGTCTCCTCGGACAGATCGGCCAGCGCCGAGTCGACCGCGCCACGCCCGCGTGCCCTTGCGAGTCCCCGCAACATCCGATCCGCATCGCGCCCGAATCGCACGATCCGCGCTGCTTGCTCCCCGCGAATCGAGAAGCGTTCGAGCGTGCGGCGCCGGAGTGCCGCGGGCAGCGGTGCCAGCCAGATCGAAAGACCCGCAATCCATGGCCGGTACCGGGGAGCGGGCCATTCCGGCCGCTCGATCGCCCGGGAAAGGCGCCGAAGGGGAAGCATCCGATCCGGCCCGAGGGTCAAGCCCGGTTCGAGGGCGGAGAGCACGTGCCAGTCCGAGAGACTGCGAAGGACCTGACCCGCATGCACGCCCCGCCGCGCCTCCTCGAAGGTCGATTGCAATTCGCGTCGGAAGCGCTCGCCGCTCACGGCACCGAAGGCGCCGTCCCTGAGCGCGTCCCGCATGACGTTCCGTGATCTCCGATCGACTCGGAATCCCAGCCGCGCCGCGAATCGCGCCGCCCGCCAGGCCCGCGTCGGATCATCGTGGAAGCTCATCGGGTGCAGGATCCGGATCCTGCGCTGCTCGAGATCATCGAGTCCGCCCTCGGGATCGAAGATCGGATTCGCCCGATCCGGGTCGCGCGCATCGAGGAGGAGCGCCATCGCATTGATGCCGAAATCCCGACGCGCCATGTCCTGTTCGAGCGTCCCCGGAAACACTTCCGGCAGGGCCCCCGGATGGGCATAGGTCTCGTGTCGCATCCGGGCGAGATCGATCCGCGCATCCCCGGCATCGATCCGGACCGTCCCGAAACGCTCGTGGGACGTCACCTCGAAAGCGTCGGCTCCCGCTTGATCGAGAACCGCCCGGGCGAGGCCCCGCGCATCCCCTTCGACGACGAGATCGACATCGACGATCTCTCGACCGAGCACGAGATCCCTGACCGGGCCACCCACGAGATGGATCCGGACATCCTGTGCCACGCTCGCCTGAGCGACCCGTTCCAGCAGGGATCCCAGCGCTTCGGGGAGGCCCTCGAGCACGTCGGTCAGCGCGAATGCCCGTTTCACGAGCGCGTTCCCGCGCCCCGGGGATGCCGTGACTCGACGGTTTCCCGCAGCTTCGACCGGCTCACATGGGTGTAGATCTCGGTCGTCGAGAGATCGGCATGCCCCAGCATCGTCTGGATGGCGCGGAGATCCGCGCCCCCCTCGAGCAGATCGGTCGCGAAGGCATGGCGCAGGACGTGCGGCGAGACGCGATCCTTCGCGATCCCGGCGCGAACGGCATGCCGACGGATGCGAACGAAGAAATTCTGCCGCGTCATTCCCCGACCGCGGCGGGTGAGGAAGACGTGATGATCGGCATCCGGGCGTTCCCCCAACAAGACCGGGCGTGCTTCGGCGAGATAGCGCCGCACGGCAGCGGCCGCGACCTCCCCCATCGGTACGAGCCGCTCCTTGCGCCCCTTTCCCACCACCCGCAGCAGGAGTCCCCTCAGATCCACGGCGGCCATCGGCAGTCGAACCAGCTCACTGACCCGAAGCCCGGCGCCATAGAGCACCTCCAGCATCGCGACATCGCGAAGACCGAGGGGATCGTCACTGCGCGCGGCTTCGATCAACGCGACCGTCTCCTCGCGCTGGAGGACATGCGGAAGAGTCCGCGACGGGCGCGGAGACTCGAGCCCTTCGAGCGGGTCTGAATCCATCCCACCTCGCTCCTGCGCATGCCGCAGCAGACGTCGGACCGAAACCAGGACCCGGGCCCGGGTACTCACGGCGAGGCCCAGGTCATCGAGATGGGAAGCCAGTGCCGACAGGTCCGATCGCCGGATCGCATCGACCCGATCGATCCCCCGCTCGGCCAGATGTCGGCGCAGATGCCTGAGATCGCTCGCGTAGGCCTCGACAGTACGCGGCGAAAGCCCTTCTTCGACCGCGATCCGGTCGAGGAATGCATCACACGTGATTTCGAGCGCACTCGGCCCGGGCGCGCCCCCATCAGACATGCGATCGACCCTCCCGGGCGCCGACGACGGCCTCCAACAGGTCCTCGCGGAGTCGTTCCAGGCGATCGGCGTCCTTGCACTTCCGGCCGGCGCCATCCTTCAGGTAGAACGTGTCCCGAACCTGGTCCTTGATCGTCGCCGCCTTCGAGATGTAGATCTCGAAGCCGTGCTCGCCGATGGTTCGAGTCGCGTCGTAGAGAAGACCGAGTCGATCATCCGCGATGACGTCGACCAGCGTGTAGAACTCCGATTCCGTATTCGAGATCAGGACCTGGGGCTCCTTGCGCGACGGGGGCCGGGTCATTCCGACGGGGCGCCGTCGACGGCGGACGAGTTCTCCCACGTCGACCTCCCCGGCCAGCACCGCTTCGAGCGAGGTCTCGACCTCGTTCCAGACCATCGCACGCTCTTCGGGCCCGCCCCGCGGCGTATGGGTCCGATAGATCTCGAGCGCGAGCCCCCCACGCGTCGTGTAGACGTGGGATCCGAGAATGTTGAGGCCGCAGGCCGTCATGACTCCCGCGACCCGGCTATAGAGCCCCTGGACATCCCGGGCACAGACGATGAACTCCGTGAACCCGCCCTTCATGTCGCGATTGGCCGTGACCAGGCGTTTGCCCGGTCCGAAACGAAGCACGACCTGCGCATGGCGCGCGATCTGGCGGGGTGTATGCGACAGGAAATAGCGACGCGGCAGCTCCGCGAAGAGCGCATCGATCTTGGCCTCGCCCACTCCGAGCCGGATCAATTCGTCTCGGGCCCCGTCGCGCCTGCGCTCGACCCGGGCCTCGAGGAGCGCGACGGCCTGATCCGGACGCTCCGCGCCCGTCTCGAGCATCTCCGCCGTTCTCTCGTAGAG
>DRKE01000312.1 GCA_011051925.1 Deltaproteobacteria bacterium | reverse complement strand
CGGAGCAGATCGAGCGCTTCGGTCTTGCGTCCTTCCTTGTGATAGCCGTCCGCCGCGGTCTGGAGCGCCGAAATCGCCTCGGCATCGAGCCCCATCCGCTGATAGAGCTCGGACAAGGAGACATAGGCCGAATACTGTTTCGGATCGAGATTCAGGATCTGCTTGAAGACAGCGACCGCACGCGCGTCGAATCCATCCTGCCGGTACTGTTGGGCGACCTTGCCGTATTGCGCGACGGCCTCTTCGACCTGCCCCCAGCGGCGGTAGGCGTCTCCCACCTCGAGCAGCAGCTTCGCGTCGCGCGGATCGGCCTTGAGGAGCTTGTTGTACTCCTTCAGCGCCTTCGCCTTGGCGCCCTTCTGGGCGAATTTGCGCGCGGCTTCCAGTACTTTTCGTTTATTGAGCGCCAATGAACCCTCAACACGGCGGATGGACGAACGACGCGGAATCCCCGGTAGAGGGGCCATCCCACGACTACCTGTATCGGCCAGCCGACCCGCCCCTTGAGGCAAGCGTGTAGGGGTCGGGAGACAGTCCCCTCGTGGCTCCCTCGGGGTGTCAGCCCGGGAATCAACCGGGGACCCGCCCCCCGATCAGGCCAGGCGGGGAGCCGGAACGGGGGGAAGAGACCGGATCGCCGCCCCGACCCTCGCCTGCCCGAGCGGCCGGAATCCGACCCCGGCCGGGCCACGGGCGGTCAGCCGCGGAGGTATCCGACCAGGCCTTCGAACCCGTATCGGTAGCCCCGGGCACCGAGCCCCGTGATCACGCCGAGGGCGATGTCCGAGATCATCGACGCCCGGCGGAAATCCTCCCGGGCGTGGATGTTCGAGAGATGGACCTCGACGACGGGCAGTTCCGTCGCGAGCAACGCGTCGCGGAGCGACACACTGGTATGCGTGAGACCCGCAGGATTGATCACGATCCCCGCAGCCCGGCCCATGGCCTGTTGGATCCGATCGATGAGTTCGCCCTCGTGGTTCGATTGGAAACACTCGATCTCGACATCGAGTTCCTTGGCGGCGAGGGCCAGTTCCGCATCGACGTCGGCCAGCGTGCCGGCGCCATAGATGCCGGGTTCCCGCCGACCCAACAGGTTCAGGTTGGGCCCGTGAAGAACGAGGATCCGGAGATCCCGCGAATCGCGCACCTGATCGGACATCCCCACCCTGCCTCCCGCCTGCCCTCGGCTGGCTCTGGTCCGGCCGCTCTCCGTCTGCTCTCTGCCCGCTGCCCGCTGCCCGCTCTCTGCCCGGCGCCAGGCTGCCGGACGCCTCAGAGTTCGGCGCGCAGCGCCCCCAGGTTCCGGCGAATGAGGTAGCGCGCCTTGCCGAGATTGCCATCGGGATGAAGCGCCAACGCGAGGATCAGGTCCTCCTCGACCGTATGGAAGACGAGGGTGACCCGCGCGAGGGAGATCACGGATTCCCGAACCGACCCCGCGCCCAGGGAGTCCGACGCCTTCGTCATCTCCCCCAGGATGCGCCCGAACTCGATGCCCGCATGGGTGACATCGCCTTCCAGGGGATCATCGGCATCGACGCCGGATGACGCCGTCGCCTGTGCTACGGCAATGCCATCGAGCCCCATCAGCGCCGCACTGCGGCCCCCGCCACACTCGTCGACGATCGACTGAAGAATCGCCTCGAAACTCATTGCACCCTCCCCGCCCGCAGGCGTTCGAGATTCTCCAGCCATCGCTCGAGCGTCGCCAGGACGACCGCGTGCGAGGGACGCCCGGCATCCACGCTCGGCCCGATGGGTTCCGCCGCGGGGCCGGGTGGAATCGTCGATGCCGACGCAACGCCGCCGAAGGGGGCGCCCGCGAGCTCGGCCTCACCCGCCACGAAGGCGGCATCCATCTCCTCCTCGAGCGAGGGTCCATCGGTTTCGAGCGCTTCGATCGGCATCAGCGGCTCGTCGGACAGCTCCGCCAGACCGACCGGCTCGTCCATCAGGACCCGCTCGGCCACGTGATTGACGTTCCGCATCTCCTCGGTCTGCGTCTGTGCCTCGGCGAAGGCCCGATCGAGCTCGAAACTATCGAAGGGGCGGTCGAGGTGGGCGTCGAGCGGCGCCTCCTTCGCGGCCTCCGGCTCGTCCACCCGACCGGCCGAAACCGGATCGAGGGCGCCGAGTCCCATTTCGCTGGCCCAGGAATCGAGCCCCTCCTCGAGCAGCCGATGCGCCTTTTCCGGCTCGTCTCCGGAAAGATGGACCAGGGCGAGCACGACGCGGGCAGGCCATTCCGCCGGCTCCCCGATCGCCGCCGCCGCGATCTCGAGCCGACCGGCCCGGCGATCCCGTTCGGCCGTCGCGATCCGTTCGACACGATCGCGCCTCATCGGTGGTGAAATTCCGCGATCCACATCACCCCCCTGATTCCTCCCGCTTCCTCCCGCGGCCCTAGCCTACGCCCCGGCCGCGATTTTTTCACGCGGACACTTCGGCCATCGCCACCCCGCAGCCTGGCCGCTGCCGCCCGGCCCGGGTTCCCCGGTTCGCCTGCCCGCGATCCTCCCGGGTCCTCGCGCGCCGACGGACACCCGGCCCAGGAATCGACGGGCCCTTCAGGCTTTCCAGCCGGGGGGAAGGATCTCCCGCGGTGCCAGAAGAGCCGTCTGGGCGCGACCGATTCCCCTCGACACCACGAAGTGGATCCGACTGCCCTCCTTCTTCTTATCGACCGCGATCGCGGAGAGATAAGCGCGACGGGGCCGACTGGGGGGGCGCGTCGGCAGACCCGCCCGTTCGAGAACCGACTCGAGTCGGCTTCGGGTCCCAGCGGGTGCAAAACCCAGCGCCTCGGAACGCTCCGCGGCGAACACCATCCCGATGGCCACGGCCTCACCGTGCAGGATGCCCCGGAAATTCGCATGGGCCTCGATCGCATGAGCCAGCGTATGCCCGAAATTCAACAGCCTTCGCAGCCCGCCCTCCCGCTCGTCCCGGGCGACGATCTCGGCCTTGATCCCGCAGCCTCGCTCGAGTGCGGGGATCACGACCTTCGGATCCAGCCGGAGGAATGCTTCGATCCGAGGCTCCAGCCAATCGAAGAACCCGGCATCCCAGATCGCCGCCGCCTTGATCAGTTCCGCCATGCCCGCCGAGCGTTGGCGCGGCGGAAGCGAACGCAGCGTGGCCACGTCGAGGTAGACCCCCCGTGGTTGATGGAAGGCCCCGACGAGGTTCTTGCCCCGCGGCAGATTGACGCCCGTCTTCCCTCCGATCGACGCGTCCACCATCGCGAGCACGGTCGTCGGAACCTGGACGAAGGAAATGCCGCGCAGGAACGTCGCCGCCGCGAATCCGCCCAGGTCCCCGACCACACCCCCACCGAGGCTGATCACCGCCGACTGGCGATCCATCCCCGCATCGAGGAATCGGTCGTAGAGCTTCCCGAGCTCGGTCAGGTTCTTCGTCGCATCGCCGTCGGGCACGACGATCCGACGCACATGCGCTCCCCGGGCCTTCAGCCCACGGGTCAGGATCGGCGCATGGCGCCGTGCGACCGGAGGCACCGTCACGAGGGCGAAGCGATCGCTTCCCACCCGATCGACGATCCGACGGCCGATCGTCTCGAGCCAATCCTGTCCGATCTCGACCTCGTAGCTCCGCTCGGCCAGCGCGACGGGGACGTTTCGTCGCATCCGTCCGCGGCCGGTGAGACGAGACGATCCCGAAGACGGGTCCGCCCCTCGTCGACCGCCGGCCCGCTTCTCATTCTTCATCCGGCTTCCGTTCTCCCTGTCCCGATGCTCGCCCCCCCGGCGATCGGATCGTGCCCATCCGATCCGGCCTCGAGCAGCCGGACGATCCGATCGGCGATCTCGTCGGGGTCGCCATTCGCCTCGATCCGGATCCGGGCCCTCGCATAGTAGGGCCATCGCTCCGCCAGCAGCGTCCTCAGCTTCTCGATCCGGGCCGATCGATCGAGCCCGGCCAGCAGGGGCCGTCCCGGATCCGAACCGATCCGATCGACCAGGACGGTCGGATCGGCCATCAGGAAGACGATCGGGCCACGCGCCTCCAGGCGCTCGACCATGCCCGGTTGTGCGATCGTCCCCCCGCCGAGCGCGATCACGGCTCCTTCGGACGAAAGGTTCTCGACGGCTTCCGACTCGAGGGCCCGGAAACGGGCTTCGCCGTCGGAGGCGAAGATCTCGGCGATCGAACGTCCCGCCATCCGCTCCACTTCCCGATCGGAATCGGCGAAGGAACGTCCCAGGCGCGCGGCGAGTCGAGAACCCACGGTCGACTTTCCCACGCCCATCATGCCGACCAGATAGATGGGTTCAGCTCGCTCCACGACGGCAGTATAGAAAAACGGGAGGAGCAAGCTCCCCCCGTTTCCCGTCCAACCGTTCCGGACCTCACTGGATCCGGATCCCGGTCGTCTGCCTAGTTTTCGGCCATCTCCGGCAACCGCACGATGCGCGGTGTCACGAAGACCAGGAGTTCCTTCCGGGCATCGGTGATCTCGTTGCTCTTGAAGGCGTTCCCGATGACCGGGATCCGGTGCAGGTACGGGATCCGGGTCTGACGTCGACTCTTGTTGATCGTGTAGATCCCGCCGAGCACCAGCGTCTGCCCGTCCTTCACGAGCGTCTCGGTCTTGGCCTGGTTCTTCGCGATCGCGGGCGAACCCGTCGGCGTCGCGACCGAATCGTCGGGTGCATTGCGCGTGACCTCGATCTTCATGACGATGCTCTCGTTGGCGGTGATGTGGGGCGTCACGACGAGCGACAGGACCGCATCGATGAACTCGAGCTTCGCGTCCCCCCCCTCGAAGGTCTGGAAGGGGATCGACACACCCTGTTCGATCTTGGCCTTCTTGTTGTCGAGGGTCACGATTCTCGGACTCGAGATGACCTTGCCATCCCCCGTGGACTCGGCCGCCTGGATCTGGGCATCGATCCGGAAATCCTGATCGAGGATCAAGGCGCCCAGGGTCAGCAGTCCGTTGGGAACCGACGTGATCGGATTCGCGAACTGCAGGCTGTTGCTGTCGATGAAGGTCAGATCCTGGGTACCCAGGTCCGTTCGCGGCGTATCGGGATCGAAGGGATCCACGAATCGCTGCGTCTGGATTCCCCAGACCGAACCGAGCTCCCTCGAGAAGTCCAGGGTCGCCTCGACGATCTTCGCCTCGATCATGACCTGTGGCGTCTGGGTGTCGATGGCCGCGATGAGCGCGGTCGCCTCGTCGATCACGGAGCTGATGTCCTTGATGATGAGGGTATTCGTGCGCTCGTCGAGGTTCACCGTGCCGCGGGCCGACAGGAGCCGCTTGACCAATCCCTCGATGTCCTTCACGGCCGCGTAGTTCACCGGCAGCAGTTTCACCTCGAGATCCTCGAGCTTCTCCTTGTTCCGGCGTTCCTGGAGTCGAACCTCCTCTTCGGCCTTGAGCACTTCGGCTGGCGCGATCCGCAGGACGTTGCCGACGCGAACGAAACCGAGCCCCTTGGTCATCAGGATCACGTCCAGGGCCTGGTCCCAGGGCACCTCGACCAGGCGGATCGTCACGTTCCCCGCGACCTCGTCTCCCGCGATGATGTTGAGATCGCTGACCTCGGCAATCAGCCGCAGGACATCCGCGATCGCGACATCCTTGAAGTCGAGGGAGACCCGACGACCCCGATATTCCTTGCCGTCGATCAATCCGCCCTCCTCGAGGACTTCGATCGCCGCCGGCACCTCGACGGCGGCCGGAGCCGACGCGGACGTCGGTGCATCCCAGAGCGTGTCGTTCGGGTCGAGGGCGGCGGGCGCGCCGCCGATCTCACCGGCATCGAAACCCGGCAGACCCGAGTCGACCTCCACGGGCATCGCGGCCACCTTCATCGCGCGCGTCGCAGAGTCGGCATCCGCCGCCGGAGCCGTCCCGATCAGCGCCTCTTCCGCCGCGATCTCCATCGGATCGACGGTCGTCGAAGCGGGCGAGGTCATCGCCGTCCCGTCCAGCGTGTCATCCTCGGTGTCGTTCACCGTGATCGAAGCAACGCCCGATTCGTCCTCCATGCCCGCATTCGGAAAGGCGGGCGGAGGCGCCGCGGCAACGCCGACGTCTTCGAAGTCGACGAAGAGCATCGAGCCCCTCCGACTGATGACCGGCTGGAGATTCGGGGCCCGCGTAAAGACGACACGGACTTCCGGTTCGGCGACGTCGGGCTGCTGGAAGGCACGAATCATCGAGATCGGTCCGCCCGCCTTGGGGAAGATGCGATCCGATGCCTCCTTGCTGATCTTCGCCCCCTTCATGCTGAGTACGAAGGTCGTCGCGTCGGGCGTCAGCGCCTCGTAGGCCAGGGCATCATCCGACAGGATCGCGGTCCGGTCCATTCCATCCGTTCGTTCATAGTGGAGACCGTAGACCTCCGTGAGTTCCAGGGATTCCAGCGTCGGATCGATGCTCGCATCGGCTTCGTCTGAATGATCTTCCGAGCCGGCCATCGCCTCCGACGAATCGACCGGATCATCCATCGAAGCGGGCACGTCCGTCACGCCGGAATCCTGCTCCGTCGACCGGATCGGTTCCGCCGCGGCCATCCAGGCCGCCTCCGACGCGGCAATCGCGTCGTTCATCGCCTCTACGAGGGCCTCCCCTTCGCCGACCGAGATCCAAAGCCCCGTCGCGCCCGGCATGACACGACGCCCCTCGAAATCACCGGCGAGCGAGCCCCCGTCGAGAACCACCCGGACCTTGCCCTCATGGGCACCGACCCGGACGTCCTTCACGAATTCCGAACCCACGTCCAGACGGGATGGCGCACCCGCCAGCGTGAGGCCCGGCAGGTCCACCACCAGTCGAGGCGGATCGGTCAGGGTGAAGGCCTCGAGACTCGCGATCGTGCCATCCGCCTGGAGACCGATCAGCACGCCGCTTCCGACCTGCTCCGCCGTCACCCCGGAAAGCCGGGTCGCAGCGGGCGGAGGCGAAAGCTCGATCGGAGAGGCCGAGGGCATGCTCCCGGGTCCGTTCTCCTCCGGCATGCCGTCGATGCTCGACATCTCAGCTGCCGAATCCTCTTCCGAACCCCAGAGATCGACCGCGTCTTCCCCTTCGAGCGCCGCCGATCGCTCCACGTCGCCCTCTTCCGGGCCCGTGGT
>DRKE01000311.1 GCA_011051925.1 Deltaproteobacteria bacterium | reverse complement strand
AGATCCTCCTCGATCGCTTCTCCCAGTTCGGGGTCGCCACGTATCGCGAGGATCTTCGTGTCGCGATCGTGTTGTGCCTGGCGGCCGCCTACCTGCCCGCCGCCTGGCTCTACTCGGTCGGGAGCGCGCAGCGAACGGTTCGGGAACTCCGGCCATGGCTCCCGCCCGGGGAGGCGGACCCCGACCTCGCGCGGGTGGGGCGATACGACCGGGTGGCGCTTCGCGTTTCCGGTGCGGGCGGTGTCGCCATGTTGTTGTCGGCGCTGTTGATCGCGGAGTGGGGTCCTGGGATCCTCGGCGGGATTCCCCTGATGAGCCCGGAGGCCTGGTTCCATCGGGGGCTGCTCGTGCTGATCGGCTGGAATGCGGGTCGGGCCATCCATGGAACCTGGATCGAATCCCGCCGTTTCTCGCGGATCGGCAGAGGGCTGACCATCGATCTGCTCGACCCGGGCGCGGCCGGGCCGCTCGGCCGCTACGGCCTGCGCCAGGCTCTCGTGACGATCGGTGCGTTTTCCGTGATGGCGCCCCTCTTCTACGATGTGGATGCAGCGCCGAACCTGCTCTGGCTCCTGATCCTGTCCTCGCTGGCGATGCTCGTGCTCGCTCTGGTGGCGCTCTTCCTTCCCGTTCGTGGTCTCCACGAAGCGATCGTTCGGGAAAAGACGGGCCAGCTCGAGCGGGCCAATCGGGAGATCCGGAATGCGCTCGACGGTTGGCCGCAAGGGCGCGGCTCGGCGCTGGCGGGCTGGATCGCCTATCGCGATCTCGTCGAGTCGGTTCGGGAATGGCCGATCGACGCACCCACGGCGAGACGCTTCGCCCTCTATCTGGCGATTCCCGTGGGTTCCTGGCTGGGCGGTGCACTGGTCGAGCGGATGCTCGATCTCCTGCTCGATTGAGGAAGCGCGAGACCGGTCTCACTCGTCCCGGCGGAATGCGTCGAGGATCGCCTCCAGATCCCGTGCGAAACGGGGAGCGCCGGCGCGGCCCAGAGCGGCATCGAGTCTCGCATTGATCTTCGCGAAGGGCCGCCGGGCCCTGTCGAGGGCCTTCCGACCGGATGGCGTGATCGAGACGAGTCGGGCCCGGGCGTCTTCCGGATCCGGTACCCGCGCGAGCAGACCGCGGCCTTCGAGGCGGCCGATCATCGCCGTCATCGCCGATTCCTTCAGGCGGAGCTTCCGGGCGACCTCCTTCTGGGTGATCGAACGGCTCCCGGACACGATGAGCAGGACGGCTGCCTGTGCCGTCGTGAGATCATCCGCGTCCAGGAGCACGCGATCCGCCTCTCGTTTCAGATGATGCGCGGCCTGCTGTAGCAGGAAGAAGAGGCGGAGTTCGCTGGCGGATCCAGGGGCGGGCATGGCTGTCCTCGTTTGCCGGTTCCGGAGAGATCGGATATTACTACGTTAGTGAAGTAATTTCAGGGGGAAGCCGCGGATGGGTGCGATCGATGCATGGGCACAGGTCCCGACGGAACGGATGGCGGCGGCGCCCTGGATGGAGACGCTCCTGCGCTGGACGAAGCGTTCGGGGCAGGCCCTGGTTTCGACGACGCCGATGTTGACGGCGTCGATGGATGCGGCCGGAGTCGACCTGGCATTGATCTCGGCGTGGCACGGTCCCCAGGGATCCCTGATCAGCAACGACGAGGTCGAAGCCCAGATCGAAGAGGCCCCCGATCGGCTGAGGGGGCTGGCGACGGTCGATCTCGGCGATCCGGCAGAGGCGGTCCGCGAGATCCGTCGTCGCATGGACGGCGGCCTCTTCGTCGGGGTGCGTGTGGTGCCCTGGCTCTGGGATCTGCCACCGAACGACCGCCGCTACTATCCGGTCTACGTGGCCTGTATCGAGGCCGGGGTGCCCTTCTGCACGCAGATCGGGCATACGGGCCCCCTGTGTCGCTCCGAGCCGGGTCGCCTGATCCCTTATCTCGACGACGTGCTTCTCGATCTTCCGGAGCTCGTCGTCGTGGGGGGCCATGTCGGTTTTCCGTGGATCGACGAAGTCGTGTCCCTCGCACACAAATATCCGAACTTCTTCGTCGATACCTCGGCCTACACGGTGAAGAGATTGCCTCCCTCCTTCGTCGGGTTCATGAGGGGGGCCGGGCGGGATCGGGTCCTCTTCGGAACGAACTGGCCGATGATCCCGCACGCCCGATGCCTCGAGGGCCTCGAGGATCTCGGTCTGGGCGAAGCGGGGCGGAGCGCCTTCCTCGAGGGCAACGCCCGGCGGATCTTCGGCCTTTCGGCAGGGGGCGCCGGCTGAAAGGGCGAGCGGGTCGGGCACGGTCGGGTCTTCGCGCGCGTCCGGGTCCCCGTCAGGCGCGGGAGAGCAGCTCGACGAGCGTTCTCTGCGCGAAATCAGGGGGCAGGTGTCCTCGAGAGTGGAAATAGAGGGTGTCGAAACCCCATTTCAGCATCCGGGTGATCGGGCTCGAGAACGCGCGGTCGATGTCACCACCGAATAGATGGTTCGAAAGAATCAGCGTGGCATCGTGTCGGCCGCGATTCATGATGCAGAAGATCTCGGGGGCATAGTCGGGGATCTCGCCACGGCCCGTGAGGTCCCGTTCGAGCGCTGCGGCGGCGATGTCGGCCTGGTGGACGGCGATATGGCCGAGCTTCGGCATGGCGAGGGCCGTTCCGTCGCCCGCGGCGAAGATCTCGGGAAAGTCGAGATGGCGCATCCGTCGATCCGTCGGCACGAAGCCCTTTTCGTCTCCGAGCGCTTCGGAGGCGACGACGAGGGGGTTTCCGGTATAGGGCGGGATGACGATGGTGAGGGCACTCTCCCAGGACTCCCCGTCCTCGAAGTCCACGTGGTCGTGGCCGATCGCGCGAAGGGATTTCTGCGAGGTGACCCGGATGCCGCAGCGCTCGATCTCCGGCGCGAGCGCGGCCCGGACGGTGGGGCCGACGTCCTCGAAGAATTCGCGTCCCGGCGAGAAGACCCGGATCGAGGCGCGATCCCGGATGTGTCGGTGTCGCAGCTCTTCGTCGAGCATGAACATCACTTCTCCGACGGGTCCTTCACAGGGAGCCGCGAGGCTCGGTCCTTCGACGCGCCGTCCCCACTCGCTTCGCGCGGAGCCGATCGTGATCGGGCCGCCATCGAACTGGTCGAGCGCACGTGCCAGTCGCGGGGCTTCGGCATCGTCGCAGGGTGAATGGCCGTGCTCCCGGTAGCCCGGAATCGCGTCGTAGTCCTTCATGGCCCCGGTCGTGATCAGCAGGTAGTCGTACCGGAGGTCTTCCCGGTCCGGGAACTCGATGCGGCGTTCCGGAGCGAGCACACGGATCGGCCGGGCATGGACGAAACGTGCGCCGGCGCGGCGGACGACGGGTTCGATCGCGAAGCGGACGTGCTCGACCGATTTTCCGAAGAGCGCGACTTCGGGCAGCGCGGGCTTCATCAGGCTCGTCGAGCGGGGATCGACCAGCACGATCTCGAGGTCATCGATCTCCGAGAGCCGAAAGAGCGCTCGGAGACCGGCGAACCCACCGCCGAGGATGACGAGTCGTCTCTTCGTCATCGGTCTCCATTCCTCGCGGTCCAGAGGCGCCGTCAGGCGCTTCGCTTCTCGAGCCATTCGGCGACGCGATCGGCCATGTCGTCGCGGGCGTTCGCCGGCTTTTCCATGTAGTGGTCGCCGGGGAGGAAGACGAGCGTCTTGTCCTCGGAGGCCAGATTGTCGTGGATCGTATGGGCATCGACGGGAAAGACGCCGGCATCGCCCATGCTCTGCATGACGAGGGACGGGACCCGGATGCGCTTCAGATGCGGAACGGCACGACACTGGGAGGTTTCGAGACTCCACATCGAGAGCCAGGTCCGGATCGTGTTGGTCGCGCCGATGCCGAAGGGGCTGTAGTTGAAGAATTTCGGTGGTCCCAGGTAGCAGACGCCGATTTCGCGATCGTTGGGGTCGAGGCGGCCATCGAGATAGCGGAGATCGGCCCACGTGCGGAAGAGATTGAAGTTCCGGTCGAAACAGCCGGCCGCTCTCAGGCGTTCGAGTTCCTCGAGTGCCCAGGCCGTGATGCGATGGTTCCGGGCGACCTGGGCCTCGCGATAGCGTTTCACGAATTCCGGGGAATAGGGCGGGCCATTCTCCGGGTTGTACATGTCGAGCGCCGGGTCGACGGAAGTCGGATCGAACTCGTCGGTCACCGACGGGTCGAACCAGTCCGTCAGGACTTCCGGGCGGCCCGGATGCGCATTCGTCGATACGTAGAGATCGGCGGGCGGAAGTCCGAGCACGGCGTCGTTGACGGGCGTGTCCAGAAGGGGGCGAAGGTTGGGCTCGGTCGCCTGGGATTGATAGGCGGCCATCAGGGAGCCGCCCCCGGAGTTGCCGAGCAGGACGACCGTCTCGACCCCGGCCTCTTCCCGTAGCCATCGGACGCCGACGCCGATGTCGATGAGCGCGTGTTCCAGGTTGAAATACGGCTCGGCGCCCCGGTATCGGGTATTCCAGCCGAGGAATCCGTATCCGCGGGACGCCATCAGCGCCCCCATGTAGTGCTCGGAGAAGTCGACGTTGTAGTGGGTGGCGATGAAGGCCGTCCGCGGAGTCGAGTCGGCGGGCACGTGGTAGAGGCCCTGGGTGGGCATGTAGCCGGCGCCGTTGCGACCCGCCGTCGGCGAGGGGAGGGAGACGAATCGTCGGTCGACGGGGCGAGCTGAAGAATTCATGCTGAAGCCTTCCATGGACGAGGGGCGGGGATCCCGGTCAATATGGCAGATGGAGATCCCGAAGGCGACGGCCGCCAGTGGACGCTTCCACCGACGGCCGTCGCTGTCGGACCGGTCTCGCCCCGCCCTTCGGTGGCTCCGGCACGAACCGGGCTCGGAACAGCGTTTCCGGTCTTCCGATCGCTCGGGGTCAGAGATCCTCGGGGCGGCGCGCATCGCCCTCCGAATAGTCACAGACCCCGTCCGGGAAGATCGTCTCGAGCTGGGCTCTCTGCGCCGGGGAGAACTCGACGTCTCCGTAGAAACCGTCCTCGAGGGCCTCGTCGACGGGAATGAGGACGCATTTGAAGACGTCTCCGTTGATCGGACCTCCCGCGACGATGCGGGAAGTCGAGAAGACCGGCATCACCTGGGTGCAGGGTCCCGGCGGTTCGTCGTCCAGGATCCCGTTCCAGGCGTCTTCGCCCGCGTAGATCAGCGTGCCGTCCGCGGCGAAGCAACTGTCCACGGCTGCATCGGGTTTGTTGCCCGCGATGCCCCGCCATGGCCTGCGGCGGATGTTGGTCATCCACTCGTCGATGACTTCGAAGGCCATCGGCGTCTGGTCGAAGGCGCGGGTGTCCGTGAACCAGATGACCTGGTTCGAGGCGTCGCCATCGTAGTCGAGCATCCGCTGGCGCGCGGCGAAGGATTGATGGGAATTGTGCATGTCGAGTTCGGCTTCGAGGTAGTTCCGCCAATCGATCATCGGGATCTGGACGTCGCCGTGGTTGACGAGTCCGGATTCGTAGGCGGCCTCGATCGCGCCGGGATCGGCTTCCTTGCGCGGCGCGGGCGTGAGGCCACCGTCCGGAGAGAGGGCCATGTTCCGCCAGCTCCAGACGTCGATCAGGTTCGGGTAGATGTCGGGAACGGGCGGAAGGCCTGCGACATCCGCCGGCCCCGGGCAGGGCCCGAGGAAGGGGCAGCCTTCCTGGATCATGTCGGGCTCGTTCTTCCATGATCCCGCGTTGGCATTGAGCCGCAGGAACTCGTCGACGTCGATGTCGCCGTCGATGAGGGCCTGGAGGCCGTATTGCACGCCGACATTGTCCCATGTACTGGCGGCGAAGCCGTCGTCCGCCGTGCCGTAGATCTGGATCGCGTCCCCGAAATGCGTCCACTCGGTCGAGATCTGGTCGGCCAGCGAAATCCCGGGGGCCGTTCCGAAAAGCGGGTTCAGGACGAGGGGCGAGAGCCCACGCCAGCCGTTCGTGCATTCACTCGCGCCCGGCGGAAGGAAGGGCAGGAGCGGTCCGGCCGGGTTGGGAAAGCCGTTGAGCGCGTTCATGCCTTCGAGCAGGGTCCGGTTCTCCCAGTCGGCCCATTTCGGGTTTCCGAGGAGGACCTCGAGATCCATCCAGCGCTCGAGAAGCTCGCAGTCTCCCACGTGGATCGTCTGGGTGATCATGTCGGGATACGAGTACTGCGGGATCGCGGCATCGATCAGGCCCTTGTGGTTCTGGGCGTAGACGTATTGCTGGATGCCGCCGCCGGAGCCGCCGACACCGACCGTATAGTCGGGATTCGCGTAGGCGGAGACGAAGCGGTCCTTCACCATGATGGCCGTTTCGCCGCCGGCCTGGAGGTTGTAATGGGTGCCCGTCTTGGTGCCGGTCGAGTAGGCGACCGCGTAGCCCTGGGAGAGGCCGTATTCATAGAGCATGCGGGAACGGCTCGGCCCGCCCTGGTAGTGACCGATCGCCACGCCGCCCTGGAAATAGTAGATGAGCCGCTTGTTCCAGGCCGAGAGGTCCGGATCATCGGCGTCCTGGGAGGCGGGGGAGAGCATGGCGATCGAGTAGATGAAGCGATTGATCGTACCCCGCTCCCAACGGACGATGAAGTCGACCGTCTTGCCGTCCCGCGTGGTGGTCTGGGCCATGTCGTCGGGGCGGGGCGCCGAGGGATCGTAGTCGACGAAACTGCCGCCCGTCGTCATGTACTTGAAAGAGACGACGGTTTCGACCGCGCAATCCTCGTCGATCGCCGGGCCGAGTTCGGCATCGGCCCGGTCGCCGTCGTCTGCACAGAGGAACACGGCCTGTTGCGGACCCGAGAACATCGGGCCGCTCGTCGGGTGGTTGACGAGCGTGATCGACGCTCGTTTCCAACGTCGTCCGTGTCGTCCGTGTCGTCGTGCGCGGACGGTGAGCTCGTTTTCGCCGAGGGCGAGTCCCGTGACGACGCCCTCGAGTCGGCGGCTGTGGCCCACGCGAGAGAAGACGTCCGTGACGTCTTCGCCGTTGAGGCTGACACGCGTCCGTCGGACGGACACGGATCGGGGGAGCGAGATCCGGATGCGGGCATCGCCGCCGCTCACGAGATCGGGTGGACTCGAAAGGACTTCGATTCCGATCTTCCGTCGGCCCGACTTCCCGGATTCGCCTCGATCGTGGGCCATCGCCAGGCTCGGGACGATCATCATCAGGATCGCGAGGGTCGCCAGGAAGGTGCCCGCGTGGCCGGCCCGCTGGGTCGATGTCCCGGTCGATGAAATGGATCTCGGCATGTCGTTCTCCCTCCTTCTTTTCTCTTCGTTTTTCGTTTTCCTGCTCCTGTTGGTCTTCCCTCGGTCTTCTGCCGGTCCTCTTTCGACCGGCCCTTTCGACCGGTTCTCTTGACCGGTTCTCCCGACCGGCCCTTTCGACCGGCTGTCTCGACCTGGCGTGTCGACCTCTCCTGAGGACCTGCCCGGCGGCATCGCGTCGGTTCGCGCTCGGAAGACATTCCGATCCGGAAGCATTCTACGACGGATCGAGCGGGGAAAGGAAGCGAATTCGTT
>DRKE01000310.1 GCA_011051925.1 Deltaproteobacteria bacterium | reverse complement strand
GGAGGCAGCCCCTGCAGGTTCTCGAAGAAGAGCGTCGGCTGACCGTTCGGAAAGGGAAGCCCCCCTGTCATCGCCTGGAGATCGACCATGTCCTCGAAGGCCAGACCCTCCCGGGCTCGTGCCGAGTCGACGACCTGTTGCTGGACCCGCTCTCGTCCGCGTGCCGGCATGGCGTCGAGAGGCATGACTTCGCCCGGATCGTGTCGGAGCCGACGGTCCAGATCGCGCCGAGGAATCCCTCCGTCGGGATCCGGGGAGGCGGCGGGCTGGGCCCGATCCGCGTTCCGGCCGGGCTCGTTCGGAGGATCGGGTTCAAGAGACGGCGTGCCGTCGTGTTCCCGAGTCGGGGAATCCGACGCGTCCTTGCTCGTCTGGTCCCTGCGATGTCGTCGGAGTCGCTCCGCGATCTCGGGTCGTCGTTCCGCTGCGTTGCGAAGGACGTCGGCGTTCGTCGCACGGAGCAGGCTCGCCTTCGCGCGATCGAGATCACCCAGCCGCGCGGGGACTTCCGTCCGGCCACCCGTTTCATGTTCGAAATCCGCCCAGCGCTCCCAGGGATCGCTCGAAGGCGAGACGTCGAGTTCGATCGGCAGTCCCGCTCCGCCCGAAGCGAGGAACCCTTCCCTCACGAGGGTTTCGATGGCCGCTTCGGCCCCCGCCTCGCGGACCCCCACCATGCCCCGGTAGACGGCGACCGAGCCGAGGTCGCTCGTCGTATCGACGCCGAAACGGGTCCCCTTCACACTGACCACGACGGTCGGCGTGTGGACCTCGAAGCGTCGGCCCGCTCGCCGCAGGATGTCGAAGAGGGAGCCGCCCGACTCGAGTTCGACGCGATCGACTTCGGCCTCTGCAGAGGGCAGTCGAAGCAGGGAGTTCTCGTGGACCCGAAGCGTTCCCGCCTCGGTCGCGATCTCGACGCGGCCGTCCGGGCCGGTCCGGATCCGCTCGTCCGGCCCGATCGGATCACCGACCCGTGCGGCTCGCCACTGGGCGGGCTCGCCCCGGCCGATCTCGACGCTGCCCGAGAGCTGGCGGACGAGGGCGTCGGCCAGCGCGGCGTGGCTTGCCAGGACGATCGCGAGCACGATCAGCAGTCCGGGCACTCGACTGTTGCCAAGGAGGCGTTCGTTTCGGGGAGGGTCGGTCGTTTCGTTCGTCATCGGATTCTCCCGATCGTTCGGACCTTCGTCCGGGTTCATTCGGTCGAGACGCGCAGGAGCACGCCCAGGGTCTGTTTGTCGTAGTCGAAGAGGTCGACGTTCGAGATCCGCCGCGTCCCACGCCAGTAGACCTCGATCCGCACGTGGCCCGCGATGGGACGCGAAAGGCTGATGCGCCCGCTCAGGATGTCGTCTTCCCGCTTCCGGAGGCCACCCAGCGTCGCGATCGCGTGGGAGAGATTGTCGTTGAGATAGCGATCGTGGGTGTAGGAGGCTTCGATCCGGGCCTCGACGTCGAAGGGGAGAGCGAGATTGGCCAGCTCCCGGAGCCGCCAGCTGTCGAAGTCGAAATCCCCGTCGAAACCGTCACTCCCGCCCCCTGGCTCGGCCTGGGTCAGGGTCCGTTTCCACGACCCGGAGGTCGAGATCCAGGAACCCTTCGTCCGAAGCGGAAGGAAGTGCTCGATCCCGAGACCGGCAGCGAAGCCGTCGCGTTCGAAGGGTTCGAAGGCCGTATCATCGTGGAACTCGACGCCTTCGAAGCGTGCGAGCAAGCGAAGGGCCCCCCAGTCGTCGGGGAGTGCGAATGCGACGCCGGGCCGCAGCGATCCCCCGGTCAACTCGGCATCGAGATCCTGGAGGACGTTGTAGACGGTTGCGTCGAGCTGCAGCCGGACCCGTGGAAGCCAGGCCCAGGAGGTCGAGACGAAGATCGTGTTGTTGATCAGATCGAAATCGTCGAGATCGTGGTGGAGGGTCTGGTCGTAGCGGTAGCCCAGCGTGAGCGTGCCCTTTTCGTGGAAGGGCGTCCGCCAGGTTGCGGCCAGACCCCAGATGCCGAGATGATCCTCGCGTCCACTGGGCAGGACCTGGTTCTCGCTGCTTTCGAGCGTGACGTTGTCGTCCCATTCGTACCCTGCATAGGCATCGAGCCGCCAGGATCGGGAGAGGCGGAGGAGTTCGTCCTGTCGCAGCAGGAGTCGCGCACGCAGGGCCGAATCGCCCGTCGGATCGATGCGCAGGATTTCGCGGAGCAGGTCGACGGCCTCTTCCTCGCGTCGCTGCTCGAAGAGCCCGAGAGCCCGCGCCAGCAGGGCTTCGGGCATCAATGAGGGCTGGAGCCGGCCGGCCATTTCGAACTCCCGATCCGCCTCGGCGACCCGGGCGGTCCGGCGCAGCGCGAGCCCGCGATAGAATCGCGCTTCCGCCGAATCCGGGTCTTCCGCCAGGATTTCGTCGAGCAGAGTGAGTGCCGGGATCGCTGCGCCCGCTTCGATCAGGAGCGCGGCGATCTCGGTCCGTGCGGCCGGTCGTCGTTTCGGCCAGCGGGAGACGAATCGGCGGGTCGCGCGGATCGCACGGGCCGCCTCGCCCACGGAAGCCAGCCTGCGGGCGTGGGCCCAGGCGAGATCGGGGTCTTCGGGATGCGCGGACACGGCAGCCTGCAGGCGTTCAAGGGCGACCCGGTCGGCTTCGGTTGCCACGGTGGGGTCCGCTCGGGCCGCACCACCGCTCGCGCCGGAAGAAACGAGGGCGAGAACGAGCGCGAGCAGCCGATGGACCGTCCGGCGGGTCATGGGACCCCGCCCGACTGCGTGCTCGAACGCGCCACGAGTTGCATCATCTCGTCGCCCTGGGCGTCGAGGATCTCGAAGAAGAGGTCGACGAGGTCGGGATCGAACTGGGTTCCCCGACCCTTGAGGAGCCGGTCGCGGACTTCGGACTGGGTGTAGGCTTTCTTGTAGGGACGCTCGGTCGAAAGGGCATCCCAGACGTCGACGATGCTCACGATGCGCGCCACGAGGGGGATCTCCTCGCCTTCGAGTCCTTCCGGATAGCCCGTCCCGTCCCAACGCTCGTGGTGATGAATGACGCAGTGGAGTGTCGAAGGTTCGAGGCCGACGACGGGCGCGATGATGCCGGCGCCGATTTCCGGATGGCGCTGCATCAGGAGGCGCTCTTCGGCATCGAGTCCTTCGGGCTTGTTGAGGATCGCGTCGGGGATT
>DRKE01000309.1 GCA_011051925.1 Deltaproteobacteria bacterium | reverse complement strand
CTGGTGAAGAACGCCGAACTCACGACGAGTGGCCCCTATGCCCATCTCCGGCACCCGCTCTATCTCGGGACGATCCTGGTCTCGACGGGCTTCGCGATCTGGCTCGGCGGGGGAGTGGCGATGGTCGTCCTTGCCGTCGTCTGGCCCTGGTTTTCCTTCCATTATTTTCCGCGCAAGGAGCGGAGCGAGGCCGACCGGCTCGAGGCGCGCTATGGAGAGCGCTTCGTCCGCTATCGGAGGGCCGTTCCCGCGCTCCGGCCGAGGCTCGAGGCATGGCACGACGACGAGGGGTCGGCGGGGAAACGGACGCATTGGCGGCTCGCGCGCTACTCGGAGAACAACGAGCTCGGAACCCTGTTGGCCATCTGCCTGGGGGTGATCGTCTTCTGGCTTCGCAGTGGAAGCGGGACGGCATGAAGGGGGGATCCCTCGCAGGGCCGGCGCTCGATCGCGAGCGTCTTGCCGAACGCACGCGATCCGTCCTTCACCGGGGTGGGCCAGGCAATCCCGACGTCCTGCTCGTCGAGACCGATTCGGGTCCGGTCGTCGTCAAGGATTTCGCGCCACGGGGACGCTGGGTCCGGCGCTGGTGGGGACCCTGGTCGTTGCGGCGTGAGGCGAAGGCCTACGAACGACTTTCGGAAATGGCAGCCGTGCCCCGGCTGCTGGGGCATCTGGATGAGGCCGCGTTGATCCTCGAATATCGCCCGGGCACTTTTCTCTCCCGATCCCTCGCGGATCGACTGCCGGACGACTTCCTGGCGGAGCTGGAGAAATCGATCGACGAGATGCACCGCCGAGGGGTCGTCCATCTCGATCTGCGCCATCGGAGCAATATCCTGGCCGATCGGGATGGCCGGCCGATCCTTCTCGACTTCGCCTCGGCCCTTTGTTTCGACGTTTCGACCCGTTCGGGGCGTTGGCTGGTCGGGTGGCTCGGACGCCTCGACCATCGGGCCCTGCGCAAATGGCGGATCCGATTGGCGCGGGTTCAGGCCTCTTCCGGGACGGGCAGCTCCGAGGGTTCACGCGGGGCGAGGCGACCGATGTAGTGGCGGAAGCATTCGAGGGTCAGTCGGGCATCCTCGAGGGCCCGATGGGCCACGCCATCCTCGCCGAGGAGCCCCGCCGTGGTCGCCGCCTGGCGCAAGGAGATCGCCCGCGCGGGTTCGCCGGCCACCAACGACCACGAATAGAAGAGCGTGGCCAGATCGAGCACGTGATAGTCGAAGGGATAGGGGATGTCGCAATTCTTGAAGGCGCGCTCGAGAAAGAGGACGTCCATCCGGACGTTCTGGCCGGCGGGAATCACCTTGCGGTCCTTCGGCAGGAGTTCGACGATCTCGGAAAGGACCTGGCGGACGCCCGGCGCCTTCGCCCAGACCGCTTCGTCGTAGCCGAAGATGGCGGCCGCCTCCTTCGAGACACGCGACGGCCGCGGGCGCACACGCCACTGGGCTTCGGCGAGCTCGTTCAATCGGGCATCGGTCAGGATGATGCCGACCTCGGTCAGGTCGTGGAGTTCGACGTCGAGCCCCCCGAACTCACAATCGAGGAAGGCAAAGGCGAATTCGTGACTCATCGGGTTCGAGACGCTCGATTTCTCCTGCCCGGCTCGGACGAGGGAAGGCAGGGCGACGGTCCGGCCGCCGGGAGTCGAGGGCCGTTCCGTCCGCGGGAATCGGACGGGCCCTCGGAGAATGGAGAATGGTGCTCCCAACGGGACTCGAACCCGTGTTTCAGCCTTGAGAGGGCCGTGTCCTAGGCCACTAGACGATGGGAGCACATCCTGTTCTGGAAGCGCGCGAGACTAGCCACCGGGATCCGAGGCTGTCAACCCGGGGGGTCGATTCGAGGGGGCGAAGGGAGACGGGGCAGGATGCGGGCCCGCCCGATCCTTCCGCGTTCCGCGGAATCGACCCCGGCGATGCCGTGAATCGTCACTCCGGACGCGGAATTGTCGTTTCGTGGCCTGCATCACGCCCGGGGCGGGCGGATCTTCGCGAATCCCCATAGGCCGATCCACCCGCTCGGGCTCAAGGGTACGCCCGCTCTTGCCGATGGACGATGCGACGCGCGAAATCTGGCACGCGGGTTGCTCCTGATCCGGGAGGGCGGGGCGTGGCGGCATGATTGGCGTGAGGCGAATCACCCCACAGGGAGACTACAATGGCACGCTTGAACCATCATCGATCGCGCGGCTTCACGCTGATTGAGTTGATGATCGTGGTCGCGATCATCGGCATCCTGGCGTCGGTCGCGATTCCGTCCTTTATCAACTACCAGCTGACTTCGAAGCGCGCCGAGGCCTACGCGAACCTGTCGGCCCTCGCGAAGGCGCAGAAGGCCTATTTCGCCGAGTTCAACACCTTCGTCGGTGTCCTCGCGGAGCCTTCGACGGCCCTGGGCGTGGCTCCGGTGGCGATCAAGCGGGACTCGGCTTCGATCGGCGGCGCTTTCTCGTTGGTGGGTTGGGTGCCCGAAGGTGATGTCTTCTTCGACTATGACACGTCGGTTCCCGGTGGCGCGTTCGGTCCGGGCTGTGCCTGTGCGAGCGGCTGCTTCACGGCGACGGCCTATGGGGATCTCGACGGCGACGGCGGTCTCTCCGTCGTCACCTATGTCCATCCCGACGCGTTGGGGCAGGCGTGTTCGACGATGATCCTGGGCTACCTCACGCCCGTCGACATCAACGGAAACGACATGATCGACCAACCCGCGCGGGTCGTGGCCGCTGACGACTTCTAGGCGGACCGGATCCGAAGGGAATCGATGCTTCCGCGCCGGACGCGGCCGCGCCAGTTCCGGAGACCGCGTCGCGCTTCGGAACATCCGAGGAGATCGAGCAAGGTGTCTACGAAGTGGATTCGAGCCATCGTCCTGATCGTGGCGATCGGATGTACGGGTTGGGCCCACTCGAAGCTGCCCCTCGCGAGACCAGGCGATCTCGATGTGGAATTCGTGCCGAGCCCACGCGTCGCGAGCGCCGCGTCTTTCGGATTCAAGGCGATTCTCGCGGATTTCCATTGGCTGAAGGCGGTCCAGGCCGTCGGCGGGGACGAGACGGTCGATGCCGAGCTGGCGCGAACCCTGGGCAAGCTGATCGATGTCGTGACGACCCTCAACCCTCATGTCGGCCATCCCTACCGCTTCGCCGCGGTCTGGCTGACACACGACGAAGAGCTGGTCCGCGAGGCGATCCGACTGCTGGAGCGCGCGGTCGAATACCATCCGGACGATTGGCGCAACTACTTCTACCTCGGTTTCGACCATTTCTTCTATCTCGCAGAATACGCCGAGGCGGCGGAAGCCCTCGAGATCGCGATGGATCTGCCCGGCTCGCCCGCCTATCTGCCGCGTCTCGTCGCGCGACTGAAGAGCGAGCATGCGGACATCGACGTCGCGGAGGTCTTCCTGCGCGAGCTGCTTCGTCGGACCGAGGACGAGGAAGCGAGAGCGCGGCTCCAGATCGCCCTCGACGAGATCGAGATCGAATACAAGGCGCGTCTTCTCGATCGTGCGCGCGAACTCTACCGGGAGCGCACAGGTCATGACATCCGCTCCGTCGACGATCTCGTTCGCCCGCCGGATCGGGTCCTGGCGAGATTGCCGAGTCCGGAACCGGACGGGATTCCGCCTTCGCTCTCGCGCGGGTCGGTCTGGCAGATCGACCCGGACGATGGACGGATCGAGTCGTCCTATCTCGGTTCGCGATACGAGGTCCACTACTCCGACGGGGATCGCAAGCGCTTGAAGGTCGGTCGCGAAGTCGGACGCACGGGAGAATCGAACCAGGAGGCGGAATCGGTCGATGGCTGAGAGACGGGAAGTCGTTCGGGTCCGGAACATCGTGAAGGATTTTCGGCCCGGTTTCGGTTTGCGGCGCAAGCGGGTCCTCCATGGCGTCACTTTCGACGTCCACGAGGGCGAGATCTTCGGCTTCGTCGGACCCAATGGCGCGGGCAAGACGACGACGCTCAAGATCCTGATGGGGTTGATCCGGCCGACGGAGGGAAAGGCGTCGATTCTCGACCGGGACGTCGGGGAATCCGAGTTCCGGAACCAGATCGGATTTCTTCCGGAGAATCCCTATTTCTATCCGTTCCTGACCGCCCGGGAGATCCTCGATTTCTATGCGCGCCTCTCCGGCGTCGCGTCCCAGCGCCGGGCATCGCGGGTCGACGAGCTTCTCGGGATCGTGAACCTGTCGCATGCGGCGGATGCGCGGCTGCGGACCTTCTCGAAGGGCATGCTCCAGCGGGTCGGTGTCGCGCAGGCCCTGGTCAACGATCCGCAGATCGTCTTCCTCGACGAGCCGATGAGCGGTCTCGACCCGATCGGCCGCAAGGAGATCCGGGACGTCATCCTCTCGCTTCGGGGTGAGGGCAAGACGGTCTTCATGAACACCCATATCCTTTCCGACGTCGAGATGATCTGCGATCGCGTCGCGATCATCGTGAAGGGGAGGATCCGACAGCAGGGCAGCATCGACGAGATCCTTCCCGACTCGACGCATTCCACGGATGTCGTCGTGGCGCAGCTGCCCGTCGATGTCGCCACCCGGCTGGAGTCCGATCCGGGAATCGAGATGCGGGGCCTGGGTGAACGGGTCGAGATGCGGGTTTCCGCGAAGCGGGTCGGGGAGGTGCTTCAGGCGGCCATCGAAGCGGGGGCGCAGGTCATCTCCGTCACGCCCCATCGCCATTCACTCGAGGAAGTCTTCCTGAGTGCCGTCCGGGAAGAGGAGGGCGCGCGATGAACTCGTTGCTGCGCATCCGGACCCTTGCTGCGAACACCTTCCGCGAGGCGATTCGCAACAAACTGCTCTATACGCTGCTCGGGTTCGGCATCGTCATGATCGCGGCGGGGGTCCTGCTCGCGAGCCTTTCCTACGTCGAGGTGGACGAGATCCTGCAGGACATGGGCATGGCCGCGATCCGCTTCTTCAGCGCGGGGATCGCGATCTTCGTCGGGATCGGATTGATCCACAACGAGGTCGATCGACGGACGATCTTCACGATCCTGTCCAAGCCCGTTTCCCGGACCGAGTTCCTGATCGGGAAATGGGCCGGATTGACCTTCACGGTCTGGCTTCAGCTCGTGCTGATGGCATTGGCGTTCGCCGCCGTTTCCGGGTTGGCGGGTGCTCCGCTCGGTGCCGGACACGCCGTCGCGATCGCGCTGATCGGGTTTGAGCTGATGCTCCTCGTCGCGATCGCGACCTTCTTCTCCGCCTTCACGACGCCGATGCTGGCGGCGCTCTTCAGTGTCGGGATCTGGATGATCGGCCATCTGTCGCGGGATCTGCGGGCCCTGGGTGAACAGTCGGAACTCGAATCGGTCTCCCGGGCGACGAATCTCGTCTTCCAGTGGATGCCCGACTTCGAGGTCTTCAACAAGACGCTCGAGGCGGTGCATGGTCTCGCGATTCCCTCTTCCGAGGTCTGGATGGCGATCGTCTATGCTGTCGGATACACGGTCTGCACGCTGCTGATCGGATCGATGATCTTCGGCCGGCGCGACTTCAAGTAGCCCGCGATCCGGAAGAAGCGGGCCGGAGCGTCACGAGGAGGCCGGCGCAGGAACGCCGCGAGAGGGGCCGGAGACCATGACGATCGAGATCGCACCCGGCGCCCTGATCCCCGTCGCGCTGGTCTGCGGGCTGCTCGTCGGCTCCTTCCTGAATGTCGTGATCCACCGGGTGCCATTGGGGAAGTCGGTCTCCTTCCCCCCCTCGCATTGCCCCGCCTGCGAAGCCGGCATCCGACCCTGGGACAACATCCCCGTCCTCTCCTGGCTCGTTCTTCGTGCACGCTGCCGGAATTGTGGCGCTCCGATCTCGCTGCGGTACCCGGCGGTCGAACTCGTGACGGGGCTGCTCTTCGCAGCCGTCGCCTGGCGATTCGGCGCGACCTGGTGGACCCCGCTCCATTGCCTCTTCGTCGCGGCCCTCGTCGCGGCGGCGATGATCGACTTCGACCACCAGATCATTCCCAACTCGATCTCGGTCGGCGGACTCGTCGTCGCGCTCGTCCTGGTTCCCGCCGTGCAGGCCCGGTACGGCATGCCCTGGACCCAGGCGATCCTCCAGAGCGCCGCCGGGGCCTTCGTCGGAGCCGGCGTGCTCTGGCTGGTGGCCTTCATCCACGCGCGGGTCTCCGTCGCGCTCGGTCGCGAGTTCGATCATTGGCCGGGAGAGGGCGAGTCGATCCCCCGACCCGGCGAGGCGGACTACTGGCTCTGGTTTCCCGGCCTGGGATTGGGAGACGTGAAGCTGCTCGGCATGATCGGTGCGGTGCTCGGAGTCGTCGGGGTGCTCGATACGATCCTGGCCGCGTCCTTCGTCGGCCTGGTGATCGGCGGAGCCCAGGCCCTCTCCCGGGGCGCGCTGGGGGAACCCTTCGGTTTCGCACCCTCGATCGCGATGGGGGCGATCCTGACCCTCTTCCTGCCGCCCCTCTGGCTCTTCAGGCTCTTCTGAGACCTTCCTTCCTCGGAACGCGTCGGCCTTCGATCGGGTCGATCAGCTCGATCCGGCGATGCGTTTGCGGATCATCTCGACGGCGGACTTCAGGCGGGGAACGACCCGCTCGCGCCCGGCCGCTTCGAGGGTTTCGTAGATCCCCGGCGAGGCGGCCGTCCCCGTCACGGCGACACGGACCGGTTGTGCCAGTCTGCCCAGCTTGAGATCGCCTTGCGTCCGACAGGTCTTCTTGAAGGCCTCCTCGAGGGCTTCCGGAGTCCATGCCTCGAGGGCTTCGAGTTCGCCGATCAGGGTCTCGAGGGGCTCGAGCGCGACGGGTCGCAGGTGCTTCCTTGCCGCCGCCGCGTCGATCTCGATCTCGTCGACCAGCGCGAAGCGTGCCTTCTCGGCCAACTCGACGAGCTGGTGGCTGCGCTCGCACAGGAGCGAGAGCAGCTTGTCCAGTCGTTCGCTGCGCGGGACGGGGCAGCCGGCAACGGCCTCGAGAAAGGGACGGGCTGCTTCGAAGAGCGCCTCCGGCGAGCGGGCCTTCAGGTAGTGCTGGTTCAGCGACTCGAGCTTCGCGAGATCCGCCTGGGCTCCCGAACGTCCGACATGATCGAGATCGAAATGCCGGATGATCTCGTCGGCGGAGAAGAGTTCCTGGTCACCATGGGACCAGCCCATCCGGGCCAGCCAGTTCAGCATCGCCTCGGGCAGATAGCCTTCGGCCCGGAACTGCTGGATCGAAACCGGGTCGCGGCGTTTCGAGAGTTTCCGACCGCTTTCCGACACGATCAGCGGGACGTGCGCGAAGATCGGCGGTGTCGCGCCGAGCGCGTGATAGATCGCGAGCTGGAAGGGCGTGTTGCTGTGGTGGTCCGCGCCACGGATCACGTGGGTGATCTCCATGTCGAGGTCGTCGACGACGACGGCGAGGGCGTAGAGCGGCGTTCCGTCACTCCGGCGGATGATGCCGTCCCCGATCTCGCTGGCATCCTGACCGCTCGGGCCGAAAACGAGGTCATCCCAGCGAAGCGATCGGCTGCGATCGACCCGGAGCCGGACGGTATGGGGCCCGCAATCCGGGCCGAGTGCGAGATCGCGACAATGGCCGTCGTAGATGCCCTTGCCTCCCGATTCGAGTTCCCGGGCGCGCAGCGCCTCGAGTCTCTCCTTCGTACAGGTACAACGGTAGGCCGCGCCGGATTCGAGCAGCGCTTCGACCACTTCCGCGTGGCGCTCGGCGCGCTCCGACTGTCGGAGGGGGCCCACGTCCCATTCGATGCCCAGCCACTCGAGGCCTTCGAGCACGGCCCGCTCCGATTCGCGGGTCGACCGTTCGAGATCCGTATCCTCGATCCGGAGGACGAACTCGCCCTCCTGCTGGCGGGTCAGGGCCCAGTTGAAGAGGGCGGTGCGAGCACCACCGATATGCAGGAACCCCGTGGGGCTGGGGGCGAATCGGGTTCGGATCCTGGACATGGGCGGCGAGCATATCGCACCCGCAGGACGCTGCGCGCGGCTTCCGGCGGGAAACCTTGGCGCCCGCCCGTGGCCTGCGCTACTTCCCGGTCCGCGCCTCGTGGCTGGTCAAGCCACGGAGTTTCCATCGCTTTTCGTGACCGCCGGTCCCGCCACGGGAAGCGCCGGAGTCGTCCCCCGAGAATCCCATGTCGAATTTCAGACTCGCCGTCGAGCAGCTGGGCGAGAAGCCCACGCAGCATCGCTTCGAGGTCGGTCCCGGCTGGTGGGCCGATCGGCAGCCCGACACGGACCGACCGACCGAAACCGTCCGGAGTCCCTTCGTCTTCGTACTCGACGCGGCGCGGGTGGGAGGGGGCATCCTGCTCGAAGGGCGATTCGAGGGGGAGATCGAGGTCGAGTGCGGCCGCTGTACCAGACGCTATCCTCACGCGCTTCGCGAAGGGTTCCGACTGATGCTGGAGCCCGCGACGCGGGATTTCGAACCGGTCGATCCGGAGGGCAGACAGGACCTCGCCGAGAAGGGCGTATGGTTGGGCGAAGACCTCGAGGCGGGGTGGTTCCAGGGCCCTTTGATCCGGCTGGACGATTATTTCGGAGAGATCATCGCCCTGTCGATGCCGCTCCAGCCCTTGTGCAAAGAGGACTGCCCGGGGATCTGTCCACATTGTGGTGTGAATCGCGCGGAGACGCCGTGTGATTGCGTCGACGAGCAGATCGAGTCGCCGTTCGCGGTGCTCGCACGGTTGAAGAAGAGCTGAGCATCGTCGATCGGGACGACGAGCTGGAAGAGCTGAAGGAATCGAAGGACAATCGAGCCCGACCTGGATCGGGTGATGGGGGATGCGGATCCAATGGCCGTACCAAAACGGAAGACATCGAAAGCACATCGCGACAAGCGTCGGAGCCATGATGCCCTGAGGACGCCGGCAGCGAGCGTCTGTCCGCAATGCGGCGCGCCCAAGGCGCCTCATCGGGTGTGTGCGAGCTGCGGTTCGTACAAGGGCCGACCGATCATCGAAGTCGACGACGAGTAGCCGGACGTGCTCGCCATTCTCTTTCCCGGGCAGGCCTCCCAGGAAATCGGCATGGGGCGGGACGCTTTCGACGCCTCCCCCCGCGCGCGAGCGATCTTCGAAGAGGCGGACGAGACGCTCGGGATGGGCTTGTCGAAGCTCTGCTTCGAGGGGCCCGAGGACGATCTCCGACGAACGGAGATCCAGCAGCCCGCGATCCTGACGACGAGCCTCGCTCTCCTCGGTGCGCTCGAGGACGAGGTCGGTCCCCTCGTTCCCGAACGTGTCGATTTCGTGGGGGGGCACAGTCTCGGCGAGTACTCGGCGCTCGTCGCCGCCGGAGCCCTTCGTTTCGATGAGGCCGTCCGGACGGTCCGGCTGCGGGGTCGGCTGATGCAGGAGGCGGTCGCGGAAGGGCGTGGTGCGATGGCCGCCATCCTGGGGATCCCGGCGGACGTCGTGCAGGATGCATGTGCGCGCGCCGAGGAGGAAACCGGTCTCGTCGTCACGCCGGCCAACTTCAATTCCCCGCAGCAGACGGTGATCGCGGGGGATGCCGCTGCCGTCGAGATCGCGTGCAATCGGGCGCGCGAGCTCGGGGCGAAGCGGACCCTGCCGCTGCCGGTTTCCGCGCCCTTCCACTGCAGCCTGATGGAACCCGCGGCCAGGGAACTCGAGCCGGCTCTCCTCGAGCTCGACTTCCAGCGGGCCGCTCCGCCGGTCATCACCAACGTCGAGGCGAAGGCGAACGTGGAAGCGAAGAGGATGCCCGAACTGCTGCGACGTCAGGTGACGGCACCGGTGCGGTTCACCGACATGATCGCCGAGATGAAAGCGCTCGGCGTCGATGCCTTTCTCGAGGTCGGGCCCGGGAGGGTGCTTTCCGGACTGATCGCCCGCATCGACCGGCGTGCCCGCAGGGCCAGCTTCTCGTCGCTCGAGGATCTCGACGGCGTTCGCGGACTCGTGACGGAGAGCGAGGGTTCCGACTGATTCCGGATCTGCCTGCCCATCGCCGGACAGCGTGTGCGGCGCTAGGCTCTATGTCCATTCTGGACCGAGTTGTGGAGGATCTCCAGCAATGTCTTTGGAAGCACGCGTGACCGATCTGATCGTCGAACAGCTGGGCGTTTCGAAGGAAGAGGCCGTGATGAGCGCTTCGTTCATCGACGACCTGGGTGCTGACTCCCTGGACATCGTCGAGTTGGTCATGACGCTCGAAGAAACCTTCGATATCGAGATCCCCGACGATGACGCGGAGAAGATGCAGACGATCGCGGACGCAGTCGGCTATCTGAAGGAACGGGTCGAGAGCTGACGCGTCGCCGGTGTCCGGGCGGATCCGCTTCGGGGCGCGAACCCGACACGTCTCCCGCCGCGAGACGGTCCCGTTCGGCGTCTGGCGGAGCGAACGGCGGCGCGACGTCGGGGAACGAGAAATCGGCGGGGGGAGTCCGATCGAGTGATCGTCCCTCCCGCTTTCGCGTGAGGTACGAGTCGGGCCATGTCGCAGCCATTCTCCGGAAACACGAATCGATCCCTGACGCCGCATCTCGATCAGGTGGATCCCGAGATCGCGGGATTCATCCGCCGGGAGGGTCGGCGCCAGGCGCTTTCGATCGAATTGATCGCGTCGGAGAATTTCGTGTCCGACGCGGTGCTCGAGGCGGTCGGGTCGGTCCTCACGAACAAGTATGCGGAGGGCTATCCCGGCCGTCGCTACTACGGGGGCTGCGAGGAGGTCGACGAGATCGAGCGTCTCGCGATCGAAAGGGCGAAGCTCCTGTTCGGGGCGGATCATGCGAATGTCCAGCCCCATTCGGGCTCACAGGCCAACGCGGCCGTCTATGAGGCCGTCCTCGAGATCGGCGATACCGTGCTCGCGATGAATCTGGATCACGGCGGTCATCTGACCCACGGCAGTCCCGTCAATTTCTCGGGCAAGCACTACAAGATCGTGCCCTACGGCGTGTCCGAGAAGGACGAGCGGATCGACTACGACCAGGTTCGTGACCTGGCCCTGGAACATCGCCCGAAGATGATCCAATGCGGAGCGACGGCCTATTCCCGCGTCATCGACTTCGACGCCTTCCGCTCGATCGCCGACGAGGTCGGGGCGCTTCTCTTCGCCGACATCGCACACATTGCCGGTCTGGTCGCCGCCGGGGTCCACCCGAGTCCGGTCGGGAAGGCACAGATCGTGACGACCACGACCCACAAGACCCTTCGCGGGCCGCGCGGTGGGCTGATCCTGTGCGATGCGGACTGGGCGAAGAAGATCAATAGCGCGATCTTTCCGGGGCTCCAGGGCGGGCCCCTGATGCATGTCATCGCGGGCAAGGCGGTCGCCTTCAAGGAAGCGCAGTCGATGGATTTCCGGGGCTATTGCAAACGGATCGTCGCGAATGCCAGGGCGCTCGCCGCAGGCATCCAGGGCCAGGGCTTCACGATCGTTTCCGGAGGGACGGACAACCACCTCTTCCTGCTTTCGCTCGTCGGTCGCGAGACGACGGGCAAGCAAGCCCAGATCGCCCTCGACCGCGCCGGGATCACCGCCAACAAGAACATGATCCCCTTCGATCCCCGGAAGCCCATGGTGACGTCGGGGGTCCGGATCGGGACACCGGCGGTGACGACCCGCGGCATGGGCGAGATGGAGATGTCCACGATCGCCGATCTGGTCGTTCGTGTTCTCGAGCATCCGGACGACGAGGCGTCGCTCGTCCGGGTTCGCGGCGAGGTCGAGGCGCTCTGCAGGCGCTTTCCGCTCTATCCCGAGCGCTGGGACGAAGTGGACTGACCCGTGCAGTGTCCCTTCTGCGCGGACGAGGGAAACCGGGTCATCGATTCGCGTCT
>DRKE01000308.1 GCA_011051925.1 Deltaproteobacteria bacterium | reverse complement strand
TCCCCGTAGCGGAGCCCATTGATCTTCCGCAGACGACTCGCCCGCAGACCCAGCCATTCGGCATAGTGGCCGAGCGTCTCGTTCGGCTGGACGAGGATCGTGCCGTCGCTCGCGACGGTGTAGTCGGAGGGATCGGCGAGGAGGCCGGGGCTGGGCTCGATGGCACTCTCGTCACTCGCCGCCAGCAGTTCGGCACTCTCGGCGAGGGTTTCCGTGTCGGTCGTCGTCGGGGCCTCCGCGACCTCGTTCGCTCCCGTCGCGGAGGCGAGTTCGGCGGAGCTGGGGTCGGGTCCGACCGCGCGAGCCGGAGAGAGGGCCGCCGTCGCGTCGGGATGGGGCGCCGGCTTCTTCTTCGCCGCGGCGACCGTGGTCGGAACGATGCGCAGTTTCTGGCCGGGCGTGATCCGGTTGCGGCTACGCAGGTCGTTCATCGCGACGAGCTCCGAGACGCTGAGCCCGAATCGCCGGGCGATCTTCGTGAGGTTGTCGCCGCGCCGGACCTCGTAGAAGCCGCTCTTCGGCGGATCGACGGGGCTGATGGGCGCGCGCGACTTCGTGGCGACCGGTTTGCGCGTGTGCTTGCGTGAGGGCTCGTGCCTGTAGCTCGCTCTTCGGGTCGCGGGCGTGACGTCCGGGGGCAGACGCAGTTTCTGCCCGACGCGGATCCGATGGCGGCTCCTGAGCCCGTTCAGCGCGACGAGGTCGCTCATCCGGACGTGGTGTCGCCGCGCGATGCTCGAGAGGGTATCGCCGCGGCGCACGGTGTATTTCGTGTCGCGGGTCTGACGGGCATGGCGATGCTCCTTCGGCACCGAGGCGATCAGCTGGTGGAGCGGTTTCGGAAGGTTCGTGCGGGGCACCCGGAGCTCGAAGCCCCTGGGAATGTATTTCGCGTTGCGCCAGACAGGCGGGCGGAGGCTCGGATTCGCCTTCTTCAATGCACCGACATCCACGCCGAGGGCGCTCGCGAGATGCTTCGAAGAGGCGTAGAAGGGGAGGGCGATCGTTTCGTATTCGATCGGGCGATCGAGAACGAGGGGGCCGAAGTAGAGCTCGGGATTCGAGGCGACGATGTCCGCGGCGAGGAATTCGACGTAGAAGTTGCGCGAGGCGAAGCCGAAGGTACGCGAGCGGTAGTTCCGCACGATCTTCACGATGTCCTTCGTGCCGAGTTTTCTCGCCGCCCGGCGCATGCCCGAGGCGCCATGATTGTAGGCGGTGATCGCGAGGGGCCAGCTGCCCGTGACCCGATAGTTCTGCTGGAGCAGGCGTGCAGCGGCCTCCGAGGCGCGATAGGGATCGAGGCGTTCGTCGACGACGTGATCGACGCGCATGAAGCGGCGACCGGTCGACCGCGTGAACTGCCAGAGGCCGGCGGCACCGACCCGAGAGTAGACGCTCGGGGTATAGGACGACTCGACGTGGGGCAGATGGGCGATCTCGAGGGGCAGCCCCTGTTCGCGAAGGATGTCGAGGATGTGCTGCTTGTAGGCGCCCGAGCGGATCACGCCGGCGCGGAACTTGTCGGCCTGCCCGAGCTGGAAACGCAGGCGCCCCGCGGCCCTGCGCAGGCTCGCGTTCGAGACTCCGGGCTCGAAGAGGGCAAGGACGCGTTTTTCCTCGCGCGAGAGACCCGAGCGCTTTCCCTTCGCGAGCTTCAATAGGATCCGCTTGAAATGCTTGCGGCGCTTCTCGGTGAAGCGTTCCCGACCCCGTCGCGAGAGGCCGCGGGGCATCTTCACGACCTCGTAGACGATGCCCAGGTTCCGGCTGTCGTGGATCAGTCCGCCGTCGGTGCCGACCTCGCTGTAGATCCGCTTCCAGAACGCGACGTCGCGTTCGAGGGCCGGGGGGCGGGGGAAATCACGCGGTGCGGCGTACAGGGGCGCGGAGGCCGTGGCCGCGACGAGGCCGATCAACAGGATTTGCAGCAGTCGTTTCATGCACTCCCTCTCCCCGTCTCCGATCGGCAGGATGCCGGCAGAATCGGAGCGGAAAAGAGCCTGTGATCCCCGGCGGGGGGAGCCGGGGGCGTCGGGGGGAGGGATTCATTCTGGCGCCGCGGATCCCCGGAACATGAGCCGGCCCCGTTTGGGGTCCCGTCTCGTCCGGATGGTTCCGCCGCGGAGGTCCATCTTACTTCTTTCGCTTCTTCTTGCGCGACTTTCGTTGTTGTTTCCGTTTGTTCTTGCGGGCTTTCGGGTCGGTGCGCTTCTTCGTCGCGCTGCCCCGGCCGCCGGGCATCATCGAGGGATCCAGGCCCATCGGCGGCAGCATGCCGGGGCCGCCGTCCAGTGCGGGCGATCCGCCGCCCAGCGCGCCACCGAGTCCGCCGAGCAGGCCGCCCTGCTTGCCGAGCGTGCCCATCATCTTCCGCATCTGCATGAAACGCTGGACCAGCCCTTCGATGTCCGAGACCTTCCGCCCGCAGCCCCGGGCGATCCGACTGGCCCGGCTCTTGTCGATCAGTTTCGGCTCGGCCCGTTCGGCGGGCGTCATCGATTGGATCATCGATTCGACCTTCTTCAGCTCGCCCTCATCGACCTGGTCCGCGAGGCCGCCGAACATCGGCATCTTGCTGAAGACCTCCTTCAGGGGGCCCAGCTTCTGGATCATGCGCATCTGCTTGAGCAGGTCGTCGAGGCCGAAGCGGCCCTTCAGGATCTTCTCGGCGTCGGCTTCGGCCTCCTTCTCGTCGACGACCTCCTCGAAGTCCTTGACCAGGCCGACGATGTCGCCCATGCCGAGAATGCGCGAAGCAAGGCCTTCGGGGCGGAACTCCTCGAGCCGATCGACGGCTTCGCCCGTTCCCAGGAACTTGATCGGAACGCCCGTCACGGCCTTCACTGCGAGCGCCGCCCCGCCCCGGGCATCACCGTCGAGCTTGGTGAGAACGACGCCGTCGAGGTCGATCCGCTCGGCGAAGGCGGAGGCGACGTTGACGGCGTCGCGCCCCATCAACGCGTCGCAGACGAGCAGCTTGTTCGCGGGCTCGACGTCGCGGACGATCTCCTCGAGTTCCTGCATGAGTTCGTCGTCGACCGCCAGGCGTCCCGCCGTGTCGTAGATGATGGCGTTGAAGCCTTCGGCACGCGCGCGGGCGAAAGCCGCGGCACAGATGGCGGGGGGCAGCTCGCCTTCGCTCCCATGGTGGACCGCAACGCCGATCGAAGCGCCCAGGGTCTTCAACTGATCGACCGCCGCCGGCCGGTAGATGTCGGCGGCGACGAGCAGGGGCTTCTTTCCCTGCTTCTCGAGATGGACGGCGAGCTTGGCCGCGATCGTCGTCTTGCCGACACCCTGGAGGCCCGCCAGCATGATCGAAACGAGACCGGCTCGTTTCGCGAGCGACGGATCGACCGGCCCCATCAGGGCGGTCAGTTCCTCCTCGCAGATCTTGATGAAATGCTGGCCGGGCGTGATCCGGATCTTGCGGCCCGAGCGATCCCGCACCCGCGTCCGGATCTTCTCGCCGAGGGCGCGCTCCTTCACGCGCGCCAGGAACGAGCGCGTCACCTTGAGGTCGACGTCGGCCTCGAGCAGCGACATGCGGACGTCGCGCAGCGCCTCTTCGATGCTCGATTCGTCGAGCTCGCGAACGCCCCGCAGCCGTTCGGTCGCGTTCTTGAATCCCTGTGTGACCGTCTCGAGCACGCGCGCTCCCTCCGAGGGCCGCAGAGGGTAGCAGCGGGTGGAAAATGCGCGCGCTCGCGCCCGAACTTCCCGCTCCCGGGTGGTTGCCCCGATGGGGGCGGATCGGCATGCTTGGCGGGGACGGAACCAGGCGCAGCGGGATCGAAGGCGCGCTGCAGACGGGAGACGACGATTGAGTATCGAGGTCGAAGCCCAGATCACGGGCAAGGTATGGAAGATCGAGACATCACCCGGCGACGCGGTCGAGGAGGATGACGTTCTTCTCATCATCGAGTCCATGAAGATGGAGATTCCGGTCGAGGCGCCGGAAGCGGGCCGCGTGTCGGAGCTCCGTGTGGCCGAAGGGCAATCCGTCGAAGAGGGAGACGTCCTGGTCGTTCTCGAGACCTGACGGCGATGGACGAGGGCATTCGAGCGCGCCTGCTCTGCGCCCACGATCGCGAGCGGGCGATTGCCTGTCTGGCGGAGGACCCGGACGCGAATCTCGCGCTGATCGACTATGTCGATCGGCTGGGCCGAGCGCTCGCACCCGGAGAGATCCTTCCGACGGTGCAGGGTGCGTTCCGGGGAGAGGAGCTTCTGGGCGTCGTCCTGTTGCGGCCCTGCGTCGCGATCTCCTCGGGGATCCCGCAATCCGCTCTCGACTTCCTGATGCCCCAGCTCCTGCGGGTTCCGGGCGGCCTCGTCAAGAGTGATCGCGAGGTGGTCGATCGGGTCTGGCCCCGTCTCGAATCGGCGGGGCGACGGGCCTCGATCGATCGGATCGAGATCGCCTATCGACTGAAGCCGGCCGACATGCTGCCTGCGGATCCTGATCTGCCGGGGGTGGCACGTCCCGCGCGGATGGAGGATCTGGACGAACTCGTGCATGCCGCGCGAGCGAGTCTCTGGGAAGAGGATCGCCCGGACCCGGCGGAGGGCGACCTGCCGGGGTTTCGGCGCTGGGTGGCGAGCCGGGTATCCCGCGCTCGAATCGTGACCGACGCGGGTCGGATCGTCTTTGTCGCCTATGCGGACGTGCGCCGTTCCGAGGGGTGGCTGATCCAGGGGGTCTATACCTGGCCGGAGTGCCGGCGCCGGGGCTTCGCGCGGCGCGGGATGGATTCCGTCATCCGCGAGGCCTTCGCATCGGGGGCCGCCCACGTCCAGCTGGCCGTCGTCGAAGGGAACGAGCGGGCCTCGGCGCTCTATCGGGAGCTCGGCTTCGAGAGCTTCGGCGAGCTGAGGACGATTCTTTTTTCGTGACGAGCTGCTTTTCGTGACGAGTCGTCCGTCCGGCGACGCGCGGCGGTCGCGGAAACGGCGATCGGGCGGTCCAGCGGTCTTGGGCGGCCCCGGCGGCTTCGCTACCGTGCGGTCCCCCCTGTGAACGAGTGAATCGGGGGTGATCTGCATGCGGACTCGTCGTTCGCGACGGCGTCCGGCGGGCGTGCGGGAAACCCGAAGCGAACGATTTCCGATCGATCTCGGATTCGTGGCCGGTCGGGTTCCCGCGGCCGGTCGGGCTGGGAGAGAGTGAAATGGGATTGTTGGACGGAAAGGTTGCGGTCGTGACCGGCGCCGGTGGCGGCCTCGGGCGGGAACATGCATTGGCCCTGGCGGCCGAGGGCGCGGCGGTCGTCGTGAACGATCTGGGCGGCGCGCGAGACGGTTCGGGTTCGAGTTCGGCCATGGCGGATCAGGTCGTCGACCAGATCAAGGCGGCCGGTGGCGAGGCCGCGCCGAACTACGACAATGTCTCCACGGTCGAGGGCGGTGAGAACATCCTCAAGACGGCGCTCGACGCCTTCGGGCAGGTCGACATCCTGATCAACAACGCGGGCATCCTGCGCGACAAGAGCTTCGCCAAGATGACGGAGGATCTCTGGGATCCGGTCATCGCCGTGCATCTGCGGGGCACGTACTGCGTGACGCGGCCGATCTATCTCCACATGAAGGAGCGGGGGCAGGGCGGCGTGATCATCAACACGTCCTCGACGAGCGGGCTGAACGGGAATTTCGGGCAGACCAACTATGGCGCGGCCAAGGCGGGGATCGCCGGCTTCACGCGTTGCCTTGCGCTCGAGGGCCAGAAATACGGAATCCGATGCCACATCCTCGCGCCGGTGGCCCACACGCGGCTGACCGAGGATCTGCCGGGCTTCGACAATGAATCGGCGGCGGAGAAATACGATCCGAAGCTGGTTTCGCCGCTGATGGTCTATCTGGCGAGCGATCTGGCGAAGGACATGACCGGCAAGACCTTCCTGGCCGGCGGCGGCCGGATCGCGGAGATGAAGGTCGTGACGGCGACCGGTGTGACCAAGGAGTCGGATGGTGGCCTCTGGACCGCTGCCGAGATCGCGGCGGGCATGAACGCCGGGGAGATCCTGCTGCCCGAATAGGGACGAGGCTGCGGAATCGTCCCCGTCTTCCGGGCGTGGGCGATTCGAGTCGGCGGGTTGGAATGACGGAGCCGGGAAGGGGCGTGACGTGCCGTTTCCCGGCTCTTCGTTTCGGGCGCGATCGGGGGCGGGTCCGGCGGTCTCGTCGAGGGCATGGTCGGAGCGGGCCGACGGGATCGACCCGCGCGTGCCTGCGTTCGGCCGGGTGTGGCGTTTTGTACAAGCTGCGGGGCGACCGCCGCAGACGCTGTCTCGACGATCCGACCGCCCTCACTCGGAGAGGGTTTCTGGGATAGCCTCTTCGCGTGATGTCCGACTCGCGAGCGACGAAGGACGGTTCCGAAGACGTGTTCGTGGCCTCGGCCATGACCCGGCGCTTCAACTTCTTCTTCCGCTTCTTCGCAAGACGCTATTTCAGGCATTTCCAGCTCGACGAGGACGTCGTCGCCCGGCTGAAGGCGCTCGAAGCGCGGGGCAGCGTCGTCTATGTGATGCGCTATGCGAGCCGCCTCGACTATTTCCTGTTCAATGCGCTCTTCCTTCGCCATGGGCTTCGGCTGTCGAGCTTCGCGAACTCGATCCGCTTCTACTACTACCGTCCCTTTCGCGAGTTCCTTCCGATCCTGTTGCGTCTTCGGCGGGGTCGTCCGCGAGAGATCGAACACGTCGAGGATCGCGAAGCCGTTCGCCAGCAGATCCGGGAAGGCCGGAGCCTCTTCATCTTCTTGCGGACCCAGCGGCTGAAGTCCTTCCTGCGCCGCCGCAAGGCCGGGCAGCGTGCGGACGAACTCGATCTGATCGGTGAAGTCGTGCGGGCCGTTCGCGAGGACGATACAGGAGGCGAGGTCTTCATCGTTCCTCTCGCGATCTTCTGGCGGAAGGGACCGCGTACCGAGAGGCGCTTCCTCAATGTCGACTACGGGTCGCTCACCCGTCCATCCGACATCGTGAAAGTCGCGCGGTTCCTGCTCACCTATCGGAGTCTGTCGGTCAAGGTCGGTCGGGAGATCGATGTCCGCGCCTTCGCCGCCGCGATGCCCGGGGAGTCCTGGGAGCGGGTCGCGCGGAAGATCCGAAGGGCCATTCTCGTCTACCTCTACCGGGAGGAACGGAGTGTCGTCGGTCCGGCCCTGAAGCCGCGTTGGCGGGTGCTGCGCGAGATCCTGGCCGATCCGGGGGTGCGGGCGGCGATGGCAGTGCGCGCGAATGCGCCGCGCAGTTCGCCGGAGAAGGCCGAACGCGAGGTCGAGCGGTTCTTTCGCGAGATTTCGGCCAACATGGGCGCGATGTGGATGGCGATCGCGGCCTGGACGGTCGGGGCGCTTTTCAAGCGTCTCTTCTCCTCGATCGAGGTCCATCGTCTCGCCGAGATCGCCGAGGACGCCAAGCGCCACCCGATCATACTCGTGCCGAGCCACCGCTCGTATTTCGATTTCCTGATCCTGTCATGGCTCTTCTACGAGAACTACATGATGCCGCCCCACATCGCGGCGCGTGAGAACATGGCCTTCGGGCCCTTCGGATACCTGTTCCGCCGGATGGGGGCGTTCTTCCTGCGGAAATCCTTCGATGATCCGCTCTACAAGGAAGTGTTCCGCGCCTACGTCGCCTATCTGGTGCGCGAGGGCTTCACGCAGGAGTTCTTCATCGAGGGCGGCCGATCCCGGACCGGGAAGACCCTGGCGCCGCGTCTGGGGATGCTCAGCTGGGACGTCGACGCGTTCCTGGAGAGCGGCCGCCGGGATCTCTTCTTCGTGCCGATCGCGATCAGCTACGAACGGTTGGTCGAGGAGTCGGGCATGATCGAGGAACTCGATGGCGGCGAGAAGACGAAGGAGAGCATGCTCGGCCTTCTGCGCGCGCGGAAGTACCTGCAGCGGAAGTTCGGGTCCGTCCATCTCTGCTTCGGGGAGCCGATCTCGCTCGCTTCGGCACTCGGAAACCAGCGCGAGCCATTCGAAGCCCTCCAGCGCGGTCAGATCGATTCCGAGGCGTTGCGGCAGGAGCTCGAGCGCCGGAAAAGGGAGTTCGTGAGCGACCTGGGGCATTCCCTGGTCGAACGGATCGGCTGGGCGATGGTGGCGAACGCGACTTCGGTCTCGGCGGCCGTGCTGATGGGCAGTCCGCATCCGGGGCTGCTTCGCGAGGACCTGATCCGGGGCGTCCAGAACGTGACGGTGCTCCTGAAGTTGCAGGGCGTCCGCTTGACGCCGGCCCTCGAGCGCGATCTTCCCGACCTGCGCGAAGCGATCGGATTCCTGGAGCGGAGCGATCTGATCCATTCGCGGCTCGACCATCGCGGCGAGGTCCTCTATTTCGAGGAGAATCGTCGCCGCGCCCTCGACATGTATCGGAACTCGATCGCCCATTTCCTCGTGATTCCGAGCATCCTGGCCCGCGCCTCGCTCCAGGGGCTCGAGCGGGATCGGGTCGGCGAGGAACTCGAGACCTGGATCGATCTCTTCTATCGCGAGTACTACGTCTCTCGGGACCTCTACCTTTCGCGCGGCGAGGCACTCCTCGAGCATTTCGAGAGTGAGGGATGGATCGAATCGAGGGATGGCCGCTGGGTCGCGACCGAAGCCGGACGGGAGCCGCTGGCGATGCTGGCCGAGCAGACCCGGGGCGTGATCGAGTGCTACGAGACGCTGGTCCGGCTGTTGATCCCCTGGATGGACGCATCGAGCGACGGGACGCTGCTGCGAAGCGTGGTCGTGAAGGAGGCCCAGCTTGCCTTCGAGTCGGCGGCGCTTCTCGGGGAGGTCCGGCGGAAGGAGGCGCTGGCCGATGCGACCTTCGACAACGTGCTCGCCTGGCTGGTTTCGCGTCGGATCCTGAAGGCCGAGGTCGTTCGGACGGGCCGACGGAACGCTCGGGACACGCGATATGCCCGAGGGGAGAAGTGGACCGAGATCGGATCGGTCGAATCGCTTCTGGCGGGCGCGCTGCGGGATGGTTAGCCTCAGCGCCCCCGCTGGACGTCGGGCTCGGCGTGCGGGGTGGGGCGAGGGCGCGGCCGTCTTCCCCGGATTCCCGATCTTCCCTTTCCGTCAGGGCTCCCAATGACTTCGACTTCCGACAAGAACTCCGCGGAGCCCGCCTCCGCTTCCTCCGGCGATGCTTCGACAGGAGCCGCGGTCGATCCGCTTTCGATCGTCGACTTCGAGAAGGGCGACGGGCTCGTGGCGGCGATCGCCCAGGACGACGCCAGCGGAGAGATCCTGATGGTGGCCTACATGAATGCGGAATCGCTGCGCCGAACACTCGAGCTCGGAGAAGCGGTCTATTGGAGCCGCAGTCGACAGAAGTACTGGCACAAGGGCGAGGAGAGCGGAAACGTCCAGCGGCTGAAGGGGATCTACGTCGATTGTGACGGAGACGCGCTGCTTCTGCGGGTGGAGCAGGTCGGTGGTGCCGCCTGTCATACGGGCCGGCGGAATTGTTTCTTCCGGCGGATCGACGAGGGTCGGATCGAAGACGTGGGTGTCCAGGTCTTCGATCCCGATGAGGTCTACGGGAAATGACGGAAGAGCGGACATTGCGGATCGGGCTGCCCAAGGGAAGCCTGCAGGAAACGACGACGAAGCTCTTCAAGAAGGCGGGCTATGACGTCCGGATCTCGGGGCGCTCCTACTATCCGTCGATCGACGATCCCGAGATCGAATGCATCCTGATCCGTCCCCAGGAGATGGCACGTTATGTGGGGCAGGGCGTGCTCGACTGCGCGATCACGGGGCACGACTGGGTTCTCGAGACCGGCGCCGACGTGGCCGAGATGGCGGATCTTCGAGCGCCGTGGCCGAACTACGGCCCCGTTCGCTGGATTCTCGCCGTGAAGGACGATTCGGAGTTCCGGACGCCCAAGGATCTCGACGGCAAGCGGATCGCGACCGAGGTGATGGGATTGACGGAGCGCTACTTCGCACGCCAGGGGGTGGAGGCACGCCTCGAATTCTCCTGGGGGGCGACGGAGGTGAAGCCGCCCGTCCTGGCGGATGCCATCGTCGACGTGACCGAGACGGGTTCGAGCCTGCGCGCGAATCAGCTCCGCGTGATCGACGAGATCCTCGAGAGCACGCCGCGCCTGATCGCGCACCACGCCTCGCTCGAGGACGATTGGAAGGCGGGCAAGATCGAACGACTGCGGATGCTGCTGATGGGGGCGATCGCGGCGGCGACACGTGTCGGCCTTTCGATGAATGTCGAGAAGGCGAAGATGAAGGACGTTCTCGCGTTGCTGCCCCACGCCGACAAGCCGACGATCTCGCCGCTGGCCGATCCCTCCTGGGTCGACATCTTCGTCATCGTCGAGGAGTCCTTCGTGCGTGATCTGCTGCCGAAGCTTCATGCCGCCGGCGCCCGGGGCATCGTCGAGAACCCCCTCAACAAGATCATCGACTGACGTGTCCCGGGATCCGGGGTCGACGGGACGGGACGAATCGCGGGACGAAGGCCCGTCCCGAAGACGTGCGAGCCTCTCGGAACGCCGTGCCCGGCGTGGGGATCCGGTGTGGAAACGCCGTCGCGCGGGTCGTCTGCTCGGTGGCCTCTTCGACTATGCCCGAACCGCCTGGTGGGGCATCGTCTCGCCCCGGGTATCGGAATCGGACCCCCTCGTGATCGCGCAGGCCGTGATCCTTCGGGAGGGACCTCCGCGTCAGGTCCTGCTTTCGGTCCGGAGCGATCTCTTCGGCTGGGAGCTGCCCGGCGGCACCCTCGAGGCCGGGGAAGACGCGCGGGCCGCGGTCGTTCGCGAGATCCGAGAAGAAACGGGACTCGAGGTCGAACCCGTCGAACACGTCGGTGACTGGGTCCGTCGGGGTTTCCGCCCGCATACGGCCCGCGTCTTTCTCTGTCGCGTCCTGGGAGGACTCGAAACGACGTCGCACGAGACCCCGCGTCTGGCCTGGTTCGACGTGGAAGCCCCCCCGGACGAGCTTTTCTCCTGGTACCGCGAACCGCTCCGGTTCGCCTTGAGCGAACGCGAGGGACCCCACCACGCGGAGGAGGTCCAGGGGCTGGCCACGATCTGGGGCGCGATGAAGATCGATCTCGCCATGCGCTGGCGAGGATTGCCGGGGATGGATCGGACGGAGGATTGAAGATCGCACCCGGCGTGACCGAGGGAAGTCGTTTGATCGTGCCCTGGGCGCGCCGGCCGCTCGCTGGCCCGGCATCAGGGGTGGCGGCCAGACGCTCGCTTGCAGCGATCCCATCGCGCGCTGCGCGATTGCAGCTGGGCTTTGGCCCGGTCGAGCGCGTAACGGGCGTGGATCAGGTCCTGTGCGGTCGCGAGTTCGAGACGCCGGAGTTCATTCGTGCTCTCCAGGACTTCCTTCCGGTAGGCGAGGTCGAGGGCGGCGATGTCACGGGTCTTCCGGGCGAGGTCACAGCCGAGTCTCTCGTAGCGCAGGGTCGGCTTCTCCGTGCCCGCTCCCGGGTCGACGCATTCGCGTGTCAAGGCGGTGAGTTTCTCTTCCGCTCGCTTCGTCTCGATTCCCGCCCGATCGACTTCGAGCCGCGAGCGATCTCGGGCATGCCTGGCGGCGAGGTAGCGAAGCCACTCCGTGGAACGAGCCTTCCAGAGCGGTTCCAGCAGCTCGTAGATCGCCTGATCCGCGGCCGACCGGATCGGCGCGAGGCGTTCCTCTTCGCGCCGATCCTCGAGCTCGAAGCGCGCTTCGGAGAGGAGCAGGGCGCAGGCGTGGGGCAGCGTCTCGAGGCCGTCTGCTCGGGCAGTCGAAGACGCCGCCGCCTGGATCAGGACGCCCAGGCCGACGAGGGCCAGGCGGCGAGAGGCCTGCTTCGTGAAGTGGTTCATGTCTCTTCTTCCTGGTTCCTGGCCGGACTTCGCCGAAGCGGGAGGACCAGGACGACGCCGGGGCCAGTCCCGCCCCGCTCGGGTTCGAGGCCCGGCGGTCCGGTCGATCCCATGTCGCGCGCTACGCATCCGAATCGATCGCATCCATGATGACGGGCATCCGGAACTTCCACGTGTCCCAGAGGCGGTCGTCGTCGACGAGATCGATCATGAAGCGAGCGACATTCGCTCTCGCGGTCGGACGACCCCGGAGAAGGCTGGTGGTCGGGGACGCCGTCAGGCGGCAGGCGGAGAGGCCTTCGTCGGTGAGGGTGTCCGGACGGACGACACACCATTCGATGTAGGGGCTCTGCCTTCCGATGTCCCGATGGAGGCGCCCTGCGGCGAGTTCGTTGTCCTTGTGTGGAGGCAGGGCACGGCGCAGGAAGGCGAGAATCCCCCGATCGAAGGGAGATCGCTTTTCCTCGAGGTCGGGATTCTGCACGCCGACGCTGTTCATCAGGACGAACCGGACGGGTCGCGCGGGCCGATTCTCTTCGATTGCCCGGCAGACGCGCGATGTCGCATCGGCACAGAGCCGTCGCGGAGCGCCGAAGAGGCCCCTGCAGTCGAGTGTGTGGCCGAGGCAGGAAACGACGCCATCGCAGTCCTGGACGTACCGGGTGAGTTCCCGGTCGGAGAGTTCCAGCACGCTCGCCTCGACGAGTTCGAGGCGCGGGTGGTTCCGGGTGCTTTCGGGCAGGCCTTCGCGCCGACGCACGATGGCACGGACCCGGCCGCCCTGGCCGAGTCGACGTTCGAGGAGGGAACGACCGGTCCTTCCTGTCGCGCCAAGGATGAGGAGGGTCTGCATCGGATTCTCCGCACGACCGGGTGTCACGCGTTGTCGGGATCGTGGTCAGCGCCGGCGTTATTCGATTCGAGGGCGGGTCGAAGGGCTTCAGCGAGGGATCGGGCCGTCTTTCGCAGCGGGCGACATCATGGCCGACAGGACGAGGACGAGAGCCAAGCTTAACAGAGCCAGGCCAGCCAGGCGCGCGGTTCCGGGAAAGATCGAGGATACGAGCAGATAGGGCTGGCGGGCGCTCCAGGCGAGTCCTGCCAGGATGGCGACACCCCCACCGACCATCCCGGCCCGCTCGAGCCGCGCCCTCTCGCCGAGGGGGGCGAAACGTCGGCTTCCCCGACGCAATCCGAGAACCAGACGGACGAATTGTCCGAGCGCGACCCCGAAGATCGCCAGGGTGAGGATCCGCAGTGCGCTGACGCCCGTCGAGATGCGGGTCATCCCGACGGAACCGATGCCGGCCCATGCGCCCCAATCCCGCAGGATCTCGGCCATGAGGGGCCAGCTACGCTGACTGTTCGTGAGGATCACGATGCCTTCGCCGGATCCGGGGACGGCATGGAAATGGGACATCCAGCCATGGCCCTGGCCGCCATGCCAGATGGCGCGGCGGCCATCGGGCAGGATCTCGACGAAATGGCCGAAGCCGTAGGCGTCGGCGACGAGACCGAAGAGGCCCGGGATCGCGATGCGGGGGGCGTGAAGGGAGCGCACGGCATTTCCGCCGAGGACCGATTGATGGATGCGTCGGGGGCCGATCATTTCCGCTCGAACGAAGCGGGCGATGTCGCCGACCGTCGCGAAAAGGCCGCCCGACGCGCGGGTCGGACGGATGTAGGTCGGGACGGGACGGCCCCGGAGGTCCGTTCCGACTGGAATGCGTTCGCGTCGTTCTTCGTTCCATCCGAAACCCGAGTCCTTCATGCCGAGGGGAGCCAGGATCTCGGCGGCCATGTATTCCGCGAAATCCCGTCCCGTGACTTCTTCGATGACGAGCTCGAGCAGATCGAAGCCGACGTTGGAGTATCCGAAACCCGTTCCGGGCTGCCGGACGAGCCTCGCTTCCCTCGCGAGCGTCTGCCGCAGCGAGGGCATCTCTTCGTCCCTCTTCGCTGACTGCTTCGAGGGCGGGGGGAATTCGAGGTCGATCGTGCCGACCGCGAGCCCGGCGTCATGGCTGAGCAGGCGCCGGATCGTGATTCCGGAATCGCTCCTTCCGCGCCCGATGCGCGCTTGCGAGAGGGCGGGGATCGTCTCGCGATCGACATATCGCTCGACCGGAGCCTCGAGATCGATGAGCCCATCCTGGACGAGCTTCATGACGCCCCAGGCGGTCACCGACTTGGAGATCGATTCGACCCGGAAGACCGCATCCACGGTCATCTCGCGACCGGCTTCAGGGTCTGCGGTTCCGTACGCGCCCGACCAGACGAGATCGCCTTCGTGAACGACTGCCAGGGCGACTCCCGGGACGCCTGCGGCCTTCATCCATTCGGGCACGCGCCGGTCGAGACGCGCCGTGTACCCCGCTACGGAATCGGGCCCCCCGGTCGTGTTTCCGGTGCAGCCCAGCGCCAGACCAAGGAAGATCCCGGACACGAGTCGGATGCCGGCTGCGAGCAGGCGGAGCAGGTGGCGCGGCGTCGGGATCATGCGGATCGCAGCATAGCGCCGGGTCCTCCCCGAGATGGTCAGCGGGGCATCCTGCTCCCTTCCGCTCCGCATTCAGGGTCTCTCAATGATGTTCAATCCCCTCATCGTTCCTGAGGGGATGGTGGTCAACGGGGATGCGATCGAGAATCCGGCCGTCGCTCCCCGTTCTTCTTCCATCCGGGAAATACACCGTGATAGGTTGGACCAAAGGGTCGAGGGATCGATCCGTGCAACCCCACATGGAGAATTCAACTATGTCTATCAAAACAAGATCGGGCCTGCTGCTGTTGACGTTAGTCATGCCGCTGGCCTTCGCGACGACGGCTTCGGCCCAGGCTGGACTCGCCTGCTCGGGCACGACCTGCGGCCTGGGCGGCCAGTTCCGCGGCCAGATCGGTGACGGCCTGCCGCTGCCGATCTCGATCGCGCCCGCGCAGACGGGGGCGTTCTCCGGAATCACGATCCAGACCGCTCCGGCCACGCCAAACGGTCTTCCCCTGGTCGGCCTCGGTCTCGGTCAGCCCGGCCAGGTGAAACCCACGCCAATGGCGACGATCATGCAGACCACCGTGATGGCGCAGAATCGGTCGCTCACGCTGATGGCGGGCGTCGCGGGCTATGATCTTCCGACGGTCCAGTCGATCGGCGTCTTCGGGTTCAACCCGGCGGTGCTCGCGGTCCAGACGGATCTCGACTTCGACAACCCGCATCCGGGTACCACCGGAGGGACGGCGATGAACGTCGTGCCCGGCGTTCCGACCACGGTCATGTACTCCGTCGGCGGCCGACCCGGCCCGCCGATCGTTTCCTTCTATGCGGGCGCAACGGCCAATGGCAACCTGTCCACCAACTACGGCGCGACCGCGGTCGTCACGCCCATGGCCGGCGACCCGGCGGGCATCAACGGCGTGGCCCGCTTCACGGCGACCGCCAATCAATTCGGCGGCATCAGTCGGGGACGCACGCTCGGTACGGCGATGGTCTACTTCCCGGACAACGCGGCCTTCGTCGCGCCCTGTACGGGATGCAATTTCAAGCTCTCGATCGTCGACCCGGGGACGATCGGCGTGGCTGGCGGGCCCTTTGGCGGCGTCGTCTCGAATCTCGCCTTCATGACACCGACGGGTCTCTTCTCGGGCACGGTCGGCTTCAATGGCACGATCGTGAACGTGAACGGGCCGGTGACTCCGCCCTCTCCCTTCACGGGTCAGGATGCGATCAGCGTCGGCTTCCCCAATACGACCGGCCGTCTCACGATCTCGGTGACGAGCGTCGCGGTCGGGGCGGATACCGAGATGTTCAAGCGGACGGGGATCGACGCTCGGGATGCGAACGGAAACGGTGTCGTGGCCCTCGTGAGCGGATCGATGTCCGCCCGGAACATCAGCAAGGGCAACGCAAACCGGACCTGGGCCACGCTCGAGATTCCGGAGCCCGGTGCGATCGCGGCCGCTTCGGCGGGCTTGTTCGCCCTGTTCGGTTGCCATCAGCTCGTCCGGCGTCGATCGCGGCGCTAGGCGAGAGACCCTGGAAGGTGGGCCGGCCGGTCGGGCGGGCCCGCCTTCCCGCGGACGAGTCGCGAAGGGACGCTCTGGATGATCGGAGGCGATTCGTCCCAGCCAGGGGCGTCCTTTCCCAGGGTGGGGCAGGGGGGGGGTCTCCGCACGGGGAGCGGCTCGTCCTGCCGATTCCTTTCGCATCCGTTTCCGATCGCATGGGATGCCCGACGGTCCGGGATCGAGCAACACTTCGTTGCGCTGCTCGTCCGTCGTCCTGACGATGAACGGGACGAGGAGTATTCTTCCTCCTCGTTGTCGACAGGGAGATGTCCATGACGGAGACCGATCGACTCTGCGAACGATTGAGCGCGAAATCCCGCGAGAATTTCTACGACGTCTACAAGCGATTCGAATGGACCGACCGGATCGATCCCGATCGCCTCGGGATGCCGCCCGAGATCACGACGCTCTACGGGACGGACGTCTGGGACGATCTCAGTGATGAACAGAAGCATCGACTCGGCATCTGTGAAACGGGGAACCTCTTCGCAGGGACTCTGCACGGGGAACAGGTGCTCGTCGCCGGGCTTTCGAATCAACTCTACGGAAAGAAACTGACCCCCGAAGTGACGGACTACCTGCACCATTTTCTCGACGAAGAGAACAAGCACATGGTCATGTTCGGGCTCTACTGCCGGAAATACGTGGGACGCGTCTATCCGGCGAAGAGCCTCCCGCTGCCCCGGGCGCTCGGGCCCGGCGAGGACCTGATCGGCTTCTACGCGCTGGCCATGGTCGTGGAGGATTTCGGGGACTATTTCAACATCCGCGCGATGCGGGATGACCGATGCGATCCGCTCGTCCGCGAGATCAGTCGGGTCCATCATGTCGACGAGTCGCGCCATCTCTCCTTCGATCGCGCCTACCTGACCGATCTCTGCGAGGAGTGGCTCCCCCGATGGGACGACGCGCAGCGGAAGAAGTTCAGCGATTGGCTGCGCGGCTTCATGGACGTCCACTGGGGAACCTACTACAACCCTGCCGTCTACAAGGATGTCGGACTCGAGGATCCCTACGACCTGCGGCTTCGCGCGATGAAGCATCCGACGCAGGTCGCGCTCCGGGAGAAGGTGGCCCACAAGCTCACGACCTTCTTCTCGAAGATCGGGCTCCTCATCGATGCGGAGGATGAGACCGTCTCGGACTAGCTGGGCCCACTCGGCCCGCGAGCGGCTGGACCCGGCCTTCCAACACCGTTCCCCAGACGCGGACATGCTCGAGATCCTCGCCGCCGAGGACCTGGGGATCGTCTTCCAGGACCGCGAAGTCGGCCTTCTTGCCGGGTCGGATCGAGCCGATCTCGTTCTCGAGTCCCAACATGTAGGCCGCCTCGATCGTGATGGCGCGAAGCGCGTCGTGAACGGTCAGGCTCTGGCGCTTGCCGATCACCCGCCCGGAACGCGTCCTTCTCGACGTCGCGATCCAGGCGTTGCGGAGCGGGTTGGGCGGGGCGACCGGGGTGTCGGAGTGAAGAGCGACGTGCATCCCGAGCCTCGAGGACTCCCGGTAGGGGAAGGCCATCTCCATTCGGTCGTTTCCGAGTACCCGCTCCGCGAAGGGATCCCCCATGGAATAGAGGGGATACATCAGAGCGGAAACGGAGGCCCCCAATCGACTCGCCTTCTCGAGGGTTTCCTGACTGGCCTGCGGAAGGTGCTCGAGGATGAAGCGAGGATCGAAGCGCGGCTTCTCCTCCTGGAGGGCGGCAAGGGCCTCGACGGTTCGTCGTGCCCCGCCATCGCCCTGGACATGGACATGGATGCTGAAGCCCGCTCGCCAGAAGACCGGCAGCAACGACGAAAAGACATCGGGAGGGTCGATCCGGACGCCTTCGTGGCCGTCGATGTATCCGGGTGGGTCGTAGATCCCCAACTGATCGACATAGGAGCCGTCGTAGAGGAACTTGATGTGCTTCGGCAGGAAGTGGATTCGACGGCCATCGCTCTCGGGAAGCGCGGCGATCGCATCGAGCATTCGCTGTCGATCTCCATAGTGCTGGAGGCTGGGATAGGCGGCGGGGAACAGGTAGGTCCGGAAGGGCGTGTCTTCCCGGTCGAGGACCGGAGCCATCATCCGGAACTCCTTCTTCGCATCGCCCCCCCCGGCGACGAGGCCGGTCCCCGGTTCGCAGACGGTCGTGATGCCCGCTGCATGCGCCATGTCCCGAAACATGCGCAGACCGCGTGCGATGCGCTCCGGCGCGAAGAGGATGGGCGCGAGTCGGGGTACGACCATCTGGAAGTTGGCCAGTTCCGTGAAGAAACCGTTCTCGTAGTCCACCTGCTCGGGAATGGAATGCTTGGCGACCCGTTCCGGGGTCAGCTCGAGTTCGGCCATCGCCTTGCTGTTGAGGATCATCGAGTGTGTCGAGCGGCTGCTCACGGCGATGGGCCGTGTCCGGCTGATCGCATCGAGATCGCTCCTGGTGATCGTTCCATGCGCGGCCCGCGCCCATCCGAAGACCAGGAGCCACTCGCTCGGGTCCTCCAGCTGGTCGTTCCCCTGGCGCACGCGGTCCAGGAAGGCCGCCCTGCCGACGACGCCGGAAACCGTGCCGCTCGGGAAGGTCCAGTCGTCTGGCGTGGCGAAGAAGTGGGGCAGGAAGACCGCCGCCAGCAGTGGATGGATGTGCGGGTCGACGAACCCCGGCAGCAGGATCCGGTCCTCGAAGCGTCGATCGAATTCATGATCGGTTCCCGAGAGCCAGGGCGCGAGATCGCTTTCTTTCCGGCCGATCGCGACGATCATGCCCTTCCGAACGACGACGAACCGGGCTTCGGGATAGCGCGGATCCATGGTGAGGATCTTCTTCGCCGGGAAGACGGTCAGCGAAGGCCCTTGCTCCGCCCGTGCGTCGAGATCGAGACCCTGCAACGCGAGGGTGAAACCGAGCGCGACGAGCGCCGGGCCCCGCAAGCGAAGTCGAAGGCGGGAGAGAAGCCGCTTCATCGATTCCAACGTCGGGCGCCCATTCAGCGATTCCTGGGATTCGGCAAGTGTCCTGGCACGAGGCCCCCTGCCTTCGCGTTGGAATCGCCGGCCGATGGCGGGAGCTTGTGCGAAGAGACCCGTCTTGCGTCTGGTCGATTCTCCAGTCAATGCTCGATGCCTCCCGCTCGAGAATACGGCACTTCGAATCGATCGGAATCGAGAGAGCGTCGATGCGACCGGGATTCTCGACCCCGTCTCGGGAAACGGGCCCGTTCTCGCCAGGGTGCACGATTCCGATGCCCGAAACCTCGAGTGGCCAGGATCGTACTGGTCCGCCCGAATTCCTTTCTCCACGGGTCGGGATGCCCCCCGGCGACCCCCGGTAGAGCGAAGTCGCTGATCTGATTCGACCCTGGTGAGAGTCGCCGTTGAACCCTGCGGTCCGGGGGAGGGCGCCGCCCAGCGAAGAGACCGCCGTCGTGATCGGAGGGCGGATGCGCGATCGGGATCGCGTTGGAAGCGATCCCGAGGGGGAGAGGAGTGTCCGTGCCGGACCGGGTCGCGGCCCGGAATGGTCGCGCCGTGGATCGGCACGGAGGATCATCGTCGGGCCGCAGCCTACAACTCGCGTACGGGTCCGAACGCCACCTCCGAGCCCTGGCGCTTCGAGTAGATTCCCAGCACGCCGACGACGTCGCCGCGGGGACCTTGCAGGAACACGAAGCGGCCCGGGTACGCTTCGACGCTTCCGGTCTTGTGACGAACGGGGATGTTCGTCGTGGCGCGATCCAGTCTGCATATGCCGCTCGAGACCGCCCGGTGGAATCCCGCCCAGTGCCTTTCCCGAAATGCCTCGGGCACGATCAGATCGAGCGACCGACCAACCGCTTCGTCCGGCAGGTAGCCGAAGAGCGACGTCGCACCCGGACTCCAGTAGCCGATGATGCCCTCTGGATCCGCCATGATCACGGCGTGCTCGTCGTCCGCCATCAGACCTCCTGCGCGCCCGGGTCCGTCGAGGCGTCGCGGGCGGGGCGGTGCCGGCCGCCGGGGCCGGGCGTGATGTAGAGGAGCTGGCTGGGTTCGGAGAGGATCACGCGATGCCAGACCCCTCTGGGCACGATGAAGGCCTCTCCCGGAGCAAGAGG
>DRKE01000307.1 GCA_011051925.1 Deltaproteobacteria bacterium | reverse complement strand
TCGGCGCCCATACCGACCCCGTGAACAGCGCCGAGATGTACATCCTGCTCCGACCACAGGAGGAGTGGCGGACGGCGAAGACCCAGCAGGAACTGGAAGGCGTGATCCGGGAGGAACTGGGAACCGTCCCGGGTGTCCTCACGAACTTCACCCAACCGATCGCGATGACCGTGGACGAACTTCTCGAGGGCGTCCGCGCGGAACTCGCGATCAAGCTCTTCGGAGACGATCTCGACACGCTCATCAAGACCGCGGCAGAGGTCGCGCGCGTGGTCGGAAACGTGCCCGGTGCGGCGGACGTCCAGGTCGATCAGGTGAGCGGCACGCCCCAGCTCGTCGTCCGCGTCGATCGACAGGCCGTGGCGCGCTACGGAATGAATGTCGCCGATGTCCAGCGTACGATCCGGGCTTCGATCGGCGGCGAGGTTGCCGGCCAGATCTTCGAAGGCATCCGGCGCTTCGATATCTACGTCCGGTTCGCTCCGACGTATCGCCAGACGCCCGAGGCCATCGGAAATCTCCTCATCGCCGGTCCGAAGGGGATCCGCATCCCCCTCTCCGAGCTCGCCAGCATTGCCGAGGTCGTCGGCCCCCGGCAGATCACGCGCGAAGACAACCAGCGATTCATCACCATTCAATGCAACGTGACGGGTCGCGACATCGGTTCCTTCGTCGCGGATGCGCAGGAAGCGATCGATCGATCCGTGGATCTCCCACCGGGCTATCTCGTCACCTGGGGCGGACAGTTCCGCCTCCAGCAGGAAGCCAATCGCCGACTGGCGATCGTCGTCCCGATCACCCTCCTCGTCCTCTTCCTGCTCCTCTATTCGAGTTTCGGTTCCCTTCGAAACGCCGGGCTGATCCTCCTGAACATCCCGCTCGCGCTCGTGGGCGGCATCGTCGCGCTCTGGATCACGGACCAGAACCTGTCGGTGCCCTCGTCGGTCGGCTTCATCGCCCTGCTCGGGATCGCCCTCGAAAACGGAATGGTCCTGGTGACCTACCTGAATCAGCTCGTGCGCAACGGGGTTCCGGTCGACGAGGCGTCGGTCCGCGGGGCATGCCTCCGACTCCGACCGGTGCTGATGACAGCGGTGACGACGATGCTCGGCCTGATTCCCCTTCTCTTCTCCAGCGGCACGGGAAGCGAAGTCCAGAGACCGCTGGCGACCGTGGTGGTCGGGGGCCTCGTCACCTCGACCGTCCTGACCCTGCTCGTGGTACCCGCTCTCTACAAATGGTTCGCGACGGTCGCGACGTCCGAGAATCCGGTCCTTGCGAGCGTGCCTCGGGAAGATGCATGATGAAGATCGGAATCCCCTGCAAGGAAGACCGGGTGGACGAACCGCCCGCACCCGACGAGCGGCGGCTCGTACGGGGCTCCGGGGAGACGGTCGAATCGCCACTGTCGAAAGCGGCGAGGTCGTCGACGAGCAGATCATGACGGCCAGACGGGAAGCGATCATGCAGGACGAAGCGACCGGGACGGACGAAAAGAAACGGGAATTCCTGATTCGTGGCATGGACTGTGCCGACGAGATCGAGTCCCTGCGCCAGGCCCTGCTCCCGATCGTGGGCACCGAGGACCGGCTCATGTTCGATCTGATCCATTCGAAGCTGATCGTGGACCTGCCCGAGGAATGCTCCGAGGAGAAGATCATCTCGGCCGTTTCCGAAACGGGGATGAGCGCGACACTCTTCGACCCGTCGTCCGCGGAGGAATCCGAGGCCCGGACCGGATCGCTGCGCACGATGCTCACGATCACGAGCGGGGCCGCGTTGGTCGCCGGATTCCTGACCCATTCCTGGATCGCGGGCAGCTTCCTGATCGCGTTCAGCGGCGATGGCTCTGAACTTCGACACGCCGTTCCCTGGGCGGCCCGTGCCCTCTATCTCGTGGCGATCGCCTCGGGCCTGGCACTCGTGATCCCGAAAGCATGGGCCGCCGCGCGGCGCCTGCGTCCCGACATGAATTTCCTGATGACCATCGCGGTCTCGGGCGCGCTCGGCATCGATGAATGGTTCGAAGCCGCTGCGGTCAGCTTCCTTTTCGCGGTCTCTCTCGAACTCGAGTCCTGGAGTCTGGATCGCGCCCGCCGGGCCATCTCGGCCCTGATGGACCTCTCCCCGCCGACAGTCCTCCTGGAACGGGACGATGGCAGCCATGTGGAAGTCGATCCGGCCGAGGTCGAACCGGGATCGCGTTTTCTCGTCCGGCCGGGTGATCGGATCGCTCTCGATGGCGAGATCGTCGAGGGCGAGAGCGAGGTCGATCAATCGCCCATCACGGGCGAGAGCATCCCGGCCCCCAAGGCACCGGGCGACGAAGTCTTCGCTGGTACGGTGAACGGCGGAGGTGCCCTGGTCGTCGTCTCCACCCGACCCGCAACCGAGACGGCACTCGCCCACATCGTTCGTCTCGTCGCCGAAGCCCATTCGCGTCGGGCACCGTCCGAGCAATGGGTCCAGCGATTCTCTCGAGGCTACACACCGGCAGTCATGGTCCTCGCAGCCAGCGTCTTCATCTTTCCGACGCTTTTCGGCGAAGACCCCGAAACATGGTTCTATCGCGCGCTCGTGCTGCTGGTCATCGCTTGCCCGTGCGCGCTCGTCATCTCCACGCCTGTCAGTATCGTCGCAGGGCTCGCCGGGGCAGCACGCAACGGCATTCTCATCAAGGGTGGCGTCTTCCTCGAGGCACCTGCGAGGATCCGCTCGATCGCCTTCGACAAGACGGGCACGCTGACGGAAGGACGCCCCCGGGTCCAGGCCGTCGTCGGCTGGAACGGACACGATGCCGACGAAGTCCTCGAACGCGCCGCCGCGATGGAGATGCGAAGCGCCCATCCCCTGGCGCGGGCGATCGTCGAACATGCACTCGCTCGCGGGCTCCATCCAGCGCCCGCCAATGACTTCCAGGCCGTCCACGGCAAAGGCGGGACGGCACGGATCGGCGGA
>DRKE01000306.1 GCA_011051925.1 Deltaproteobacteria bacterium | reverse complement strand
GCTGGACGAGGCCTACCGGATCGAGCACGAGGTCTCCGCAACCGTCATGGCCTCGGAGGACGCGCGGGAGGGGCCGAGAGCGTTCATGGAAAAGCGTGAACCGCGCTTCGAAGGAAGATAGGGGACGGAAAGGCAGTCGCGCTATCTTCCCGCCCGGGCCCGTCGCGGGACGACTCGAGGCGGACGCATGCGGAGCCCGTCCCGGGTCCCCCCACGAGTCCAAAGGCCGGCGTCGAGACCGTCGGGAAAGGTCGAAACGACATGTCCACCCCCATTTCGCGGCGTCCCCTCGATCTCATCCTCGTCGGCTTCTTCAGCATTTCGGTTCTCTACGGATTCTTGTTCAGCCTGCCCGAAGGGCTGGGCGTTCCGGTCGCGCCCGATAGCCCGTGGCCGCCGCTGCGATGGCTCCACGATTGGGCCGTCGCTGAAGAACCCGCCCATCTCGATCCTCCGCCGAATCTCATCGCCGCCTGTCTCTTCGACGGTTTCTTCCAGGCGCCGGTCCTTCTCGCCGTCATCGTCGGATTGATCCGTCTGCGTCCCTGGCTGCGTCCCCTGGGCCTCGTGTACTGCGGTGCCGCGGTGACGAACATGTTCTTCTATTTCGTACAGACCTTTCTCGGTCCGCATCCGCCGCCGAATGCAGCCTACTATCTCGCCTTCAATCTGCCGTGGCTGATCGCGCCGATGGTGCTGGGAATACGGGTCTACCTGGGATGGGATCCCGATCCCGATCTCGCCTGACGGACCGGCCAGGACCGGGGCTTCGGCCGAGTCAGGTGAGCGCCCCGGTGGCGGCGATCTCCGAGATCTCTTCCTCGCTGTAGCCGAGGATGTCGCGCATCACCTCGAAGGTGTGCTCCCCGATCAGGGGCCCCGCCCGGGTGGGGCGGGCGGGCGTTTCGGAGAAGATCGTGACCGCACCATCGAAGATGCTCTTGCCGAAGCCCGTATGCTCGAGTTCGATGAAGAACCCGCGTGCGTCCAGTTGGGCATCGGAATGGAAATCCGTCGCCCGGAGTACGGCATAGGCCGGCACGCCCGCTTCCCTCAACCGTTTCGCCGCTTCGAACGAGATCTGGTCGGAACACCAGGCCGCCAGTCGCTCGTCGATCTCCTCCCGAATCGCGAGTCGGGCTCCGAGTTCTTCGAGTTCGGCTCCGCCGAGGATGGCCAGCGTCGGGACGGTCTTCGCGAGGGCCCGCCAGTGGTCGGGGGTGCGCGCTTCGATTGCCACGAACCGTTCGGTCTCGCTGCTCCGGTAGACACCGTGGGGGCAACCCCAATCCGAATCCAGCCCGGCCCGATCGACGACGCGTCCCGATACCTGATGGTCGAGCAGGGTCGGTGTGAGGTGATGGATCGAGGCCTCGATCTGCGAGAGATCGATGCATTGGCCCTCGCCTGTCCGGTCGCGATGGTGGAGTGCGGCGCAGAGCGCGGCGAGCGAGAATCGCGGAGAGATGAAGTCCGTGTACGCACCCCAGGGTGTCGACGGCTTCCGGTCGGGCCAGCCGGTCACCCCCGCCAGTCCGGAGAGGGCAGCACCCTGGACGCCGAATCCCGTGTGCTTTCGTTCGGGCCCGGTCTGGCCGCGCATGCAGGTGTAGAGCATGACGATCTCCGGATTGATTCCACGCAGGGTCTCGTAGTCGAGCTTCAATCGTTCCGCGGTGCCGGGCGTGAAATTCTCGACGACGACGTCGGCCCATTCGACCATGCGATGGGCCACAGCGAGTCCGGCCTCGGTCGTGAAGTCGATGGCGATCCCGAGTTTCGATTGATTCATGTTGGCGGCGGTATGTCCCGTCGTCGTTCCCGGCGGCCCGATCCAGGGTGGCAGGAAGCGCAGGGTGTCGATGCGATTCTCCGTTTCGACCCGGAGGACCGTCGCACCGAGATTGGCGAGGTCCTTCGTGACGAGGGGGCCGGCGGCGATCCAGGAGAAGTCGGCGACCCGCAGACCCTCGAAGATCTGTTCGCGTCGCGGCGTTCGCCTCCCGGTCCGATCGGATCGTCCATCCGGATCGGCGCCGCCGGTCGGATGATCCGCGTCCGCCACGATCGGGGCCAGGGGGATCCGATCGGTCGACCCGACGAGGTCCTGGTCCTGACCCAGCCGAGGAGCCGCACGCTGATAGACGATCGGGGTCCGCGAAAGCCGTGCGAAGGGCCCCGGCATCTTCCGACCGGCGACTTCGGTCCAGAACCCACGTGCCTCGAGCTGGGGATCGGCGAGGAGATCGGGGGCCAGGTTGATCGGCGCGATCAACCATTTCTGCTCGACGGCCCGGGCGTGGATCTCGGCCTTCGTCATCGTTCGGAGAAAGGCGAGGAACTGGTCCAGCCCGCGGCGAGCCGTCTCGATCGGGAGGCTGCCCTGTTGGATCTGCTCGATCCAGGTCAGCCAGTCGATCTCCATCAGGTCGGCATCGAGTCCCCCCTGCTCGCCGATCCAGTTCATGACCGCGTTGAATCCATGGGCACCCTGGGCGCCGAGGACGAGGGTCATGACGACGAAGCCGTCCTTGCAGGGCTCGACGACGGGCAGCGGAAGGCCGGGAATGATGTTCTGGCTTCCCGTTCTTTCGGCGCGGGAATCGTCGAAGCCCGGCGGGTCCTCTCCGATGGCGGCATAGTCCGTGACGAAGAGAAGGCTCCAGAGGACCGCTGCCTGGATCGAGGTGTCGAGATGCTGGCCGCGACCCGTGCGGTTGCGATGGTAGAGCGCCATCAGCACGTCGGCGGCCGCCTGGACGGCGCCGAGATGGGCCGTTTCCGGAATGCCGACGGGGATCGGGACGCGATCGCCATCGCCCTGCAGGTTCAGGATGCCGCCCGCCGCAGCCAGGGTCAGGTCGGTCGCCGGATGCCGCGCGTAAGGACCCGTCTGTCCGAAGGGGCTGACCGACAGATAGAGCAACGCGGGATTCAGCTCGATCAGCTGCTCGGGGCCGAGGTGCCGAGCGGCCATGTCGCCCGGCGTGAAGGACTCGATCAGGATGTCCGCAGATCGGACGAGTGCGAGAAAACGATCGCGATCTTCCGGATCCTCGAGATCCAGCACCACGCTTCGCTTCCCCAATCCAAATGCCTGCCAGAACAAGGAGGCTTCGGGGTCCGGGGCCGGCCTTCCGGGATCGCTTCGCTCCGGCTCGATCAGGGGAGGGGCATGGCGGGATTCGCAGCCTCCCGGCGGTTCGACCTTGATCACCTCGGCGCCGAGATCGGCCAGGACCCGTCCCGTGGCTTCGGCCAGGGGGGTCGCGAGGTCGAGAACCCTGATTCCCGCGAGCGGGCCGCTCATGCCGGCCGCCGCTCGTTCAATCCGAGTGCGTTGTCGCGAAGGATCATCCGCTTTTCCGCATCGCCGAATTTCGACAGTTCATCGACGTAGTCCAAGGGTTCCGGCATGCCTTCGATATGCGGCCAGTCGGATCCGAAGATCACGCGCTCGGCGCCCATGCAGGATTCGACCTCGTAGACATCGTCTTCCCAGAACGGGTTGATCCAGACGTGTTCCTTGAAGAGAAGCGCCGGGTCCTCCTTGTAGTAGTGGGACACAGCGAGGCGATCGCGCGACTGGCGGAGCTTCCGGAACAGATCGGGAAGGAATTCCGCGCCATTCTCGATCGATGCGATCCGCAGGTTCGGAAAGCGCTCGAAGAGACGCTCGTAGGCGAGCGTGATCAGGAAATCGTAGGCCGCCCGCTCGATGTTGAAATGCTTGATGTTCGGCATGAATGCCGAGTTGATGCCGACCGAGCTGAATCCGTCCTGGACGTATCCGTGGGTGGTGTAGCCCGAGTCCGCTGCATGAACGACGACGGTGATGCCCGCTTCGTTCACGCGGGCCCAGAACGGATCGAATTTCGGATGCGAAGGTGACAGCGTTCCTTCGTCGGCCGTGTGTACCGCCGCGGGTCGCATCACCACGACACGGGCATCCCTCGACAGGGCCCATTCGAGTTCTGCACAGGCGAAATCGACGTCCGCCAGGGTGATGTAGGGGGCGGCGAAGATGCGGTTCTCATGGTTGCAGCCCCAATCCTCGTCCAACCATCGGTTGAAACCGTGGAAGAGGGCCTTCACGGCCTCGGTATCCGACTTGAGCAGTTCCTCGTAGAGGACGCCGAGCGTCGGGAAGAGCCACATCGCCTCGAGGCCCTGCTCGTCCATCTTCTTCAAGCGGGGTCCGGGATGGAGATAGTAGTCGGGAAGCGGCTCGCGCTCCTGGAGAAGGGTTCGCGGGTCGATCTTCCCCGGATTCCCGCGCAGGTAGTCCGCGATGGCGCCGGGCTTCGCGATCGGATTCCAGGTCGGGTTGGCGACGGCTCGAGCCAGCTTCCCGCCCACGAGATGATGTTTCCGTCCGTCGATCTCTGCCCACTGGACGCAACGCGCTTGCATCGCCTTCGGGACGTGACGCGTGAAGGCATCGGCCGCTTCGTAGTAGTGGTTGTCCGCATCGAAGGGACGGAAGTCGAGATCCTGCATCCTGGATCCTCCGGAGGCGGTTGGACTTCCTCAAGGCTATCCCAGAATCCTCGAACGGGTGAGGGGAACGGGCTCCGAGATCCCGTCGGAATCGGGAATGGCGGATTCTCGTCGGAGCGTTGGCACCGGCCCGAACGCAGGACCTATACTGGGCAGGACCCGAGCGAGTCGGTCAACCGGACTGGATGGTGTGTTCGTGGCGTCGATTGATCTGCTTCCGCTCGGCCCGGGTGTCTTCGTCGCGGGCCTCTTCTCGGGATTCTGCGTGACGGCGTCGACCGGGAGGGGCCAGGAGGGATGCGAGTGACGTCCCTCGGGTCACGGGGGCCCGACTCGGAAGCGACGGCCTCGGCCGTTCGAACGGCAGTCGAGATCGCGATTCGCCTCGGGGCGATCGCGCTTCTCGTCGGGTGGTGCCTCTTGATCGTCGCGCCCTTTCTGGGCATCGTCGTCTGGGCACTGATCATCGCCATCGCCTTCGAAACACCCTTCGAACGACTCTGTCTCTGGTTCGGGGGACGCCGCGTCATGACGGCGACCCTCTGTATCGGCGTCGTCCTGCTCTTCCTCTTCGTTCCCGTGGCGATGCTCTCGGAGACGCTGATCTCCGGAGCCCAGCGATACGCCGTCGAACTCGCGGATGGCCGATTGCGGGTTCCCCCTCCCGACGAATCCGTGAAGAGTCTGCCGATCCTCGGAGAATGGATCCATGATGGCTGGCTCGGGGCGAGCGAGAACCTGGCGGAAACGCTGGCGCGGCTCGCGCCCCAGTTGAAGACGATCTCCCGATGGCTTCTCAAGGCGGCGGGCGGCGTCGGTGCGGGTCTGCTCCAGATGATCGGCTCGTTGCTCATCGCGGGCGTCATGCTCGTTCGGAACGAAGCGCGGAACCGGGCGATCGAACGCTTCGCCCTGCGGATGGCGGGAAGGGTCCGGGGGCCCGAACTCGCAACGCTGGCGACGGCGACCGTACGGAGCGTCGTTCAGGGCATTCTCGGCGTGGCAGCGCTGCAATCGCTCCTGGCGGGAGCCGGCTTCCTCGTGGCGGGCATTCCCGGTGCAGGCCTGTGGGCCGCATTGGTCCTGATCGTGGCGGTCGTGCAGCTGCCCGTGTTCCTGGCGATGTTGCCACCGGTCCTGATCGCCTTCTCGACGATCGGAGGCTTCGGGGCCTGGGTCCTGCTCGCATGGTGTGCCGCGATCGGCCTCATCGACAACGTACTCAAGCCGATCCTTTTCGGGCGCGGCGTGGAGGTTCCGACCCTCGTGATCTTCATGGGGGCCATCGGTGGCATGCTCACGATGGGCATCATCGGACTCTTCCTCGGCGCCGTCGTGCTCGCGCTGGGATTCGAACTCTTCATGGCCTGG
>DRKE01000305.1 GCA_011051925.1 Deltaproteobacteria bacterium | reverse complement strand
CTGATGACCGGATTTCCGACCACGGATCTCGAGGCCGAGGCCACGCGGGTCGGCATCGACGGATTCCTCGAGAAGCCTTTTTCGCTCGAAGACCTTTCAGCCGCGATCCGGAGGGCGCTCGGGGCCGGCCCTTCGTCGTCCGCTGCCTAGGCTGCACGGACGGGGCTTCCTCGGCCGCGTCGTCCGAAACCCACCCGCCGCGTCGTCCGAAACCCACCCGCCGCGTGATCCGGAACGCAGCGGCCGTGCGACCCGAGCACCGCCAATGGCGCCGCCCGATCACGACCCGCCGCGGGGCCGTCTGTCCGTCCGGAGACCCGCCGATGCCGACGGCCCGATCCCCACGACGGCCCGCGACCCGATCCGCTCAGCGAGCGGAGCCGGCCCCCTCGAAGAGCGAGGGATCCGGTGTCTCGGCCAGGACGAGCGTCTCGTTCCGTTCGAGCAGCCGCTGGAAATCCCATTCGCTGGGGGCCAACAACGCCCATCGATCGTCCCGGTCACGGACGACCCGGATCCGCTCGGAATAGCGAAAATCCTCCGGCCGGAAACCCGCCTGCGGCCAGCGAGCAATCTTGTAGGGCAAGGGCGAGAGGGTGAGTCCGACGCCGTATTCGGTCTTCAGCCGATGGATCATCACGTCGAACTGGAGGGGCCCCATCGCACCGAGAATCCAGCTGGCCGACCCCCCTTCGGGATCCCGGAAGAGCTGGACGACACCCTCCTGGACGAGCTGTTCGACGCCTTTTTCGAGGGCCTTGCGCTTCTGGACGCCCGCGACTTCGACGCGCATGAACGACTCGGGCGCGAAGACCGGGATCCCCGCATATTGGATGCCCGGCTCGTCCGACAGGGTATCGCCGATCCGGAAGATCCCGGGATCGAAGAGACCCACGACATCCCCGGCATAGGCCTCCTCGACCTCCGTCCGATCCTTGCCCATCAACAGCGTCGAATTCGTCAATCGGATCGGCTTTCCCGTCCGCACGTGCGTCGTCTGTCGCCCCTTCATGAAATGCCCCGAGCAGATGCGGACGAAAGCGACGCGATCGCGATGATCGGGATCCATGTTCGCCTGGATCTTGAAGACGAACCCCGAAAAGGGGTGCTCGACGGGATCGATCCCCCGTCCCCCGCTCGAACGCGGAACCGGTGCGGGGGCCAGCTCGAGGAACCGCTCCAGGAAGGGCTGCACCCCGAAATTCGTCAGCGCACTCCCGAAGAACATCGGGGTCTGGCTGCCGTCGGAGACGAGCGAAGCATCGAGTCCGGCGCCCGCACCGTCGAGCAGTTCGAGCCCCTCGCGAACCTCCTCGGCGAAGGGGCCCATCGCCTCGGCGATCGCCCTTGAATCCGGTCTTCCCGGAATGACCCGCTCATCCACACGATGGGTCCCATGCTCGCCCCCGGAAAAGAGCACGAGCCGGGAATCCAGGCGATCGTAGATCCCCCGAAAACCACTGCCCGCACCGACGGGCCAGTTCGCCGGCACGACGTCCATCCCGAGGACGTCCTCGATCTCGGCCATGATGTCGAGCGGGTCACGCCCATGCCGGTCCATCTTGTTGACGAAGGTGAAGATCGGAATCCGACGCAGACGACACACCTCGCACAGCTTCCGCGTCTGTTCCTCCACGCCTCGCGCGGCGTCGATCAACATGACCGCGCTATCGGCCGCCATCAACGTCCGATACGTATCCTCGCTGAAATCACGATGGCCCGGGGTGTCGAGGATGTTGACGCGATGGCCGCGGAACTCGAAGTTGAGGACCGAACTCGAGACCGAGATCCCGCGCTGTTTCTCGAGCTCGAGCCAGTCGCTCGTCGCATGCCGCGCCGCCTTCTGGGCCCGGACGGCGCCGGCCTCGCGCAGGGCCCCCCCATAGAGCAGCAGCTTCTCCGTCAACGTCGTCTTGCCCGCATCGGGATGCGAGATGATCGCGAAGGTCCGCCGCCGCTGGACCTCGCGGCGGATCTCGTCGGGGCTGCGCTCAGCGGACAATGGGAGGCCCTCGAAGGGAGACGGAAGGAACCCCCCGGCGTGGAACCCGGGAGGTGGATCGAAGATTGGGTCCGCCGCCAACGATAGCCCTACGGCCCCCGGATCACGACATCCGGGTACGCCTGTTCTCGGCAGGGGGCCCCGGAACGACGATTTCCCGACCCGGTCGTCGGGACCCAATCTTCGCGCCACCTCATGGTCGATGCCCACGGCGGAGGTCGCTACCCTGCTCGGCCCACCGCCGACCGACAAAGAGGAGAGCAGCGGACATGACGAATCGGGTCGATGAGATTCTGGGCTGGTACGGCGCCGACAACCCGGGTGTCCTGAAGAACCTGCGTTGGATGCTCGAGACCGGGCGCCTCGGCGGGACCGGAAAGATGGTGATCCTGCCCGTCGATCAGGGCTTCGAGCACGGTCCGGCCCGCTCTTTCGCGAAGAATCCGCCGGGATACGACCCGCTCTATCACTACCAGCTGGCCATCGACGCCGGCTGCAACGCCTATGCAGCGCCGCTCGGGTTCCTCGAAGCCGGTGCACGGATCTTCGCGGGCCGGATCCCGACGATCCTGAAGCTCAACAACAGCGAGAGCCTGCTCTCGACGCCCGACCCCAAGCCGGCGGTCACGGGCTCCGTCGACGACGCGCTCCGACTCGGCTGCGCCGCGATCGGCTTCACGATCTATCCGGGCTCGGCCGAACGGAACGAGATGTACATGGAGTTCCGTGAGATCGCCGAGGAGGCCAAAGCGGCCGGTCTCGCCGTCGTCCTGTGGAGCTACCCGCGCGGGTCGGGACTCACGAAGGAAGGCGAGACGGCCATCGATGTGATCGCCTATGCGGCACAGATCGCCGCCCAGCTCGGGGCCCATGTGATCAAGGTGAAACCCCCGACCGAGCGGATCGAACAGGACGCCGCTCGAAAGGTCTACGAAGCGGAAGGCATCCCGATCTCGAGCCTCGCCGAACGCGTCGCGCACGTCGTCCAGAGCACCTTCGACGGACGGCGGATCGTGATCTTCTCGGGCGGGGCGGCGAAGGGCACCGATGGCGTTCTCGAGGAGGTCCGCGGCATCGCCGAGGGCGGCGGCTTCGGCAGCATCATGGGTCGGAACGCATTCCAACGCCCGAAGGACGAGGCGATCGCGCTGCTGCACCAGGTGATGGATCTCTACCGGGCCCAGGCCTGACGGGAACGGCCAGCGCCCGAAGGCGACGGACTCGCGGGTGTTCCGCCCGCGCTCAAGCGGACAGGATCGTCTGTGTGACGAACTGTTCGAGCGTCTCGCGCTCCGTCGGGGCCATCGCGTTGAACACGAGGCCCACGTCCGGCAACAACTGGTAGGCGGCCTCCGCTTCGAGGCAGAGCGAGCCTGTCTGCGGTAGCGAGAATTCGAGGCAGAGGCGTTGGCCCAGGGGGATCGCCTCGGGGCTGCGGATCAGACAACCGTTCTCGGAGAGCGAAAGGACGCGACCGGACCAGTCGCGATCCCCCTGTACGCATCGCGCCCGAAGCTGGGTCGCGATCCGTGGCGTCGAACGCGGCGTGTCCTCGAAGACCTGTTGCATCAACCGATAGAGGTCGTGGAGCCCGGCCGGCCGTTTCACGGCACCGACGACGCACGGATCCGCGCCCGTCGCGCCCTGTCGACCCGTCAGGAGGACGATCGGCACCGCAGAGGCGTCCCCGTCCCGGATCGGTACCTCGGTCAGGCGCCTTTCATCGACCAGAAGCATGTCCGGGGCCAGGCCCGGATGGCTTTCACGTTCGGCCTCGAAGGCCTCGGGTGAGAGCATCCTGTACCCGAGGCGGGTCAGGATGACATCCGTCTTCGAACCGAAGGCGTCGAGGGGCGCGTGGTAGACGATCGTTCGTTTCCAGGCGGGCGCATCGGGCATATCCGGAAGATCGGATTGCCCCGTTCCGGAATTGAGGGAATACGACCCCGAAAAGGCCTCGGGCGCCCCTGGGGGAAAAGGGCCACCCTGCCTTCATTCTCACATTCCATGGGCGAAATCCCGCCCATTGCCGGGGGGTTCCGGGATGGCCTGCTAGTTTGTCCGAATGGAAGAATCGATCACGGGAAGCGCGAATCGTGAGATGGCCACCTGGCTCATGTCCCAGCGGCTCGAAATCGAACGGATGATGCAGGAACGTCTCGGTGCCGCCGCCCCGGCCGCCTCGGGACCGGAGGCCGAAACCCTGCGCCGATTCCGCACGTTTGCGTCGACTGCCCTCATGCGAGGCGAAGCCCCCCGACCGGTCCTCGACGGATTGCGCCCGAATGAACGCCGCGTGATGGCGCTGCTCACCTGTTGGGCCGAGGCCGCTTCGGATCTTGCCGGCCCCGATCGAAAGGCGGTCGCGTCGGCGCTCGCCCCCCTGCTCGATGCCTTCCGCCTCTCGATCCGGACGACCGGCACGAAGCGCAAGACGAGCGGCCGGCCGCGAGCGACCCGACGTGCGATCACGGCGGCCATCGATCGGGTCTCGGAACTCTATTTCGCCCTCGACGTCGATTCCGGAGAGATCCTCGATGCGAATCCCGCGGCCGGGGCCGCGCTCGGGGTCGCGCGGGACGCCCTGATCGGAATCGAATTCAACGCCTTCGTCCCGCCCGAGGTCCAGGGTCCCTGGTGGACGTCGCTCGACGCGATCGCGGAAGGCCAGGAGAGTCTCGTCTTCCTGGCCTCGATGCGGGACCGGGAAGGACGCCCGCTCCGACTGGAGGCCTCCGCCACACGGTATCTGCGCAGCAATCGCACCCTGGCGCTCGTCCTGGCCCGTCCGGCCACCAAGGTCGAGTCCCTGGTCGAAGCCCTCGTCGAAGCCCGGCCTCGGGCGTAGAAGCCATCCCATCCACCCTGTGGTCGTGACCGGGGGACACCGTTCCTGTCTTCAATCGAGTTCGGCGTGCAGGAACGGAATCACCCGCTCCCAGGCCTTCTCGGAAGCCTCGCGTCGATAGGCATCGGGTCGGGTCTTGTTCAGGAAGGCATGCCCCGCGCCCGCATGGCGATCGACGAAGAATCGCGGACCGGCCCCGGCGAGCGCGGCCTCGAGCGCATCGACGTCGGAAACGGGCACGAACTCGTCCTCGAGGCCGAAGGAAGCACGCAACGGCACGCGCAGGCGGCCAGCGACTTCGATGGGCGAATGCGGCTTCTTCTCGCGATCGCGACCTTCGGGATCGGCGAGCATGCCCGTTTCGTAGGAAAGGATGCCGTAGAAGGGCGCCGCGGCCGAGAACCGATCGGAAAGACAGGCCGCGAGCAGGGCGTAGGTGCCCCCCATGCAGACGCCGACGATCCCGATCTTCCGTCCCCGACAGATCGACTGGCCCGCCAGCCAGTCGGCACCGGCCTCGAGATCGGAAAGCACCCGTGGATCCGAGAGCGAGCGGATGAACGCTCCGGGATGGCCGGTCGGCGGTCCAGCGAGGTCACGGTAGAGATCGACCTCGAGGACGGCGAAGCCCTCCGACGCCAGGTCCCGGGAAAGGTCGAAGCTGTGGGGCCCGAGGCCCCAGACGTCATGCACGAAGACGAGACCCGGAAGGGAGCCCGCCCGCTCGGGATGGTGGAAACGACCGGGGTCGACTTCTTCGGACTGGATCGGCAGCGACATGGTTCCTCACGGGGTGGCCGGCCGCGCGCTCCGGTATCCTGACGGGGACGGGCCGCATCCAGAACCTATCCCATCGACCCG
>DRKE01000304.1 GCA_011051925.1 Deltaproteobacteria bacterium | reverse complement strand
CTGCACGAGCCGCGCCTTGGTGAAGGGTCACCAATCGACGCTGCGTTCGAAGGTGAGCAGAACGCGATGGCCGAGCAGGTCTTCACGCGTGAAATGCCGCCCGTCGAGTCCGACGAGATCGAGGGGCGGCAGCTTGTGGCCGATCGCCAATCGACTCGTGACATCCTCTCGCACCCGGTTCTCGGGGCCCCGCCGCCCGAGGGAGGTCGACGGCAGCGCGAGGTTGAGACAAAAGAGCGCAATCAGGGCCAGTGTTGCCAGGCCGCGCAGGATCATGGGAGATTTCCCCCCTCGACATCCACCGCCATGCGACTCTCGGCCACCGTCGGACGCAGCCACACGAGCGCCAGCGCGATCAAGAGGAAGAAGCCCGCTTCGCTTCGCGGAAGATTGCCGAGCCAGACCGCATAATCCCCGATGAGCCAGGCGACCATCCGGATCAGCGCCATCAGGGCAAGCACGAAGGCCGTCATCGTACCGACCGATCGCGAGGCGAGGGGCGCCCGGGCAGCGCCGATGAGCCCGCCGGCCCAACCCATCAGCGCGCATCCGGTGAAGGCCACGAAATAGTGTCCGATGGGCCCCGTCGGAATCAGCGGAACCGACCCCGGCCGCTGATAGAGAAAGAAGACGGCAACCATCGCGGCGCCGAAGACGAAAAAGGCGATACCCAACGTGCCCATCAGGAATCGATAGAGTCGCAGTCGGTTCATCGCCCGGTATGATGCCCCATCGCCCGGCCCTCTTGCAGGGCCGGGAACCCGATTTGGAGCCTGATTCGATGGCAGGGCGATCCGTCCAGACAGATCCGGTCCGTTCTCCTTCGCCGGAACCGCTCAGCGACGCCGAACGAGCGCGAGGCCGGCGCCTGGCCATCGCGAGCCATCCCGCCGGAAACGCTTTCGGACTCGCCCTGAGTGAGTTCCTGCCCACCCTGGCGCTGCTGGCCCTGGGCGCGGGCGAAACCCTCGTGGGTAGCCAGAGCGCGATCCGGACCGGTGCGAACCTGCTCCAGCTCCCGACCCTGCGTCGCGTCGCGCGCATCCCGAAACGCCAGATCCTGCTCCGGGGACATCTTCTCGCCGTCATCGGCATGCTTCCCCTCCTGGCCTTCGGCCCGCTTCGGGAGGCGGCGGCTTCCGGTGCCCGCTGGCCCGCATGGATCGCCCTGGGTTCCCTCGCGATCGCCTCGGCGGGAATCAGCATCGGCAACACCGTCTGGTTCCCGATGCTTCGCGCCTATGTCGATCCGGATCGCATCGGGCGCTTCTTCGGGATCCTGCGCTCGGGTTGGCACGCGACGCTGATCCTCTTCTATGTCGGTTCCGCCCTCTGGCTCGCCCGCCATCCGGGTGGCTTCGCGCCGCTCTTCGGCGTGGTCTTCGCTCTCGGCATCCTGCGCTTCCTGTTGATCTTCCGGATGCCGGAGCAGAGCGAGTTGTCGAGCCAGGCGATCCGGGTCCGCGAGGCGTTCGCGCTCGTCTTCGCGGATCCCCGGCTACGCCGGCTGATGACGACCGTCACGACGGGCCAGGCGCTGCGCGCCGCGGTCCTTCCCTTCGCGATCGTGATGCTCCGACGCGAAGTCGGCTTCTCGGATGCGCAGCTCCTCGCGACGACGATCGCGAGCTTCACGGGAGGACTCGTCTCCCTCTATTTCTGGGGACGCATCATCGACGAACGGGGCGCGGCGGTCGTCTTCTTCGCGACCTCGATCGGCCTGGCCCTGCTCACGCTCTGTCTGCTCGTCGTCGCCCGGGCGGGCGAGCAGGCCTTCGCCGGCGCGCTGCTCTTCTTCTTCGGCTACGCGCTCCTCGCCGCCGGCTTCGGCCTGGCCGACACCCATGTCCTCTTCCGACTGACCCCCGTCGAAGCGCCTGCGCGAACCCTCGTCGCGGCCTCGGTCAGCGTCGGCCTGGTCGCGGCCATCGTTCCCCTCGTCGCGGGCTTCGGCCTGGAGAGGGGACTCTCGATCACACCGGATCGGATCCTGGTCTACGATGTCTTCTTCGTGATCATGGCGCTCCTCCAGGCCGTCAACTGGTGGCCCGCACGGGGCTTCGGACGCGCCTTCGATCGCCAGGAGACACGGGTTCCGGGAGCGGCGGAGGATCCGGCCGGCGACCTCGATCACCCGCAACCCGCATCCTCGGAGACCTCCACGTGAGTCGAAGCCAGTTCGATCGGGACGAGCCGACCCCGCCGCAAGACCGGCGGCGCCTGCTGCTCCTGCGCTTCAGCGGGGACCTCACGACGAAGGCCGAAGCGACGCGACGGCGGATGACGTCACGCCTCATCGAGAACCTGCGGGCCTCGATCAAGGCGAGCGGCCGCCGCGCACGCGTCCTGCGCGACCGCAATCGGATCTTCGTCGAACTCGAGCCGGCGGACGGCGGGCGGGGCGAAGCCGGGAATCCGCCGACCGATGATGAAATGGCGGTACGCCTCGCCCGGGTCTTCGGGATCCAATCCGTCTCCCTCTGCCATGTCGAACCCTGGTCGGGCCTCGAGGACATCGTGCGGACCGGCCGTCGGTTCGGCGAGCCCTTCGTGCGGAATCGACGTTTCGCGATCCGAGCGCGGCGCGTCGGTGATCGCAACGAAGTTCCGCTGCGATCGGCAGACATCGAACGGGATCTCGGGGAGGCCCTCCGCCCGATCGCTTCCCGCGTCGACCTGTCGGATCCCGAAGCGACGATCCATGTCGAGGTCGATCCCCGCAAGGCCTACTACTTCGTTGCCAGCGAACAGGGCGCGGCAGGCCTGCCCCTCGGTACCGAAGGACGCGCCGTCAGCCTGCTTTCGGGAGGATTCGATTCCCCTGTCGCCTCCTGGCGGCTCTTGCGCCGTGGCGTGGCCCTCGACTACGTCTTCTGCAATCTCGGCGGTCGCGCCCATCAGCTGGAAACGCTCACGATCGCCAAACGGCTGGCCGACCTGTGGCAGGCGGGTACACGACCACGATTCCATGCGATCGACTTCGACGCCGTCAGTCGCGAGATCCAGGACAAGGTCACGATGCGTTTCTGGCAGATCGTCTTGAAACGCATGATGATCCGCGCGGCCGAGGCGGTCGCTGCGGGATTCGACGCCCTGGCGATCGTCACCGGAGAGGCGATCGGGCAGGTTTCCTCCCAGACGCTCCAGAACCTCGCCGTCATCTCCGACGGTGCGCGGCTTCCGATCCTGCGACCGCTGGTCGGGAACAACAAGAACGAGATCATCGAAGAATCGAAGATCGTGGGAACCCATGACCTTTCTGCCCGCGTCGCGGAGTATTGCGCGATCGTTCCGAGCCGGCCCGCCACCCACGCCCGTCTCTCCGACATCCTCGAAGAGGAAGCGAAGCTCGATCCGGAAGTGCTGTCGTCCGCGCTCGAAAGCCGCACGGAGTTCATCCTCGGCGATCTCGATCTCGACGCCTGGGAGACCGGGGATCTCGTGGCGACCGGAATCGAAGCGGACAAGGTCGTGATCGACCTGCGTTCGAAGGCGGCCTACGACCAGTGGCATTTTCCGGGTGCGCTCTTTCTCGATTTCCCGAACGCCCTGCGCGCCTACGGGGCCTTCGACGCGAACCAGGGCTACGTGCTCTATTGCGAGTTCGGCCTCAAGAGCGCCCATCTCGCGGACCTGATGCGGCGCGCCGGACTCGATGCGCGACACATCCCGGGCGGGCTGAAGGAGGTCCGGCGCCTCGCGGGAGCCTGAGTCCGGATGCCGGACCGGATCGCCCGGATGAGGTCCGACCGTCGACTGCAGGAGGGCCGAAGAACGGCTTCGGATCGGGGCGCGGCGTCTTCAGTCGGGAGCCGCTTCGGTCCGACCGCGTTCGAGACAGCGCCTGCAGATGCAGCTCGCCCCTCCATCCCTGGCAGCGGCCCGGTCGAGAAGCGCGGCGGGAAAGCGCTCGGACACGCACCAGCAGGGCGCCTTGGACGCGCCCGCCGACCCTCCCGACGACCGCGCGAGGGCGCATTCGTTGGGACCGCCGCAGAGGACGCAGCGGCTGCGGTCGACCTCGAGTTCGACGGTCGAGGTCTTCATCGGGATTCCTCCTCCGCTCCGGCCTCCGGTGCCTCGACGTCGCCGTCACGCTCGGCCCACTCGTCGAGCAGCTTCCGGCGTTCTTCGAGGGGCAGGGAGCGGAAACGTCGCATCTGTCTCCGATATCGTTCGCGCTCCTCCTCCGACAGACCCGCCCAACGATCGATGTTGCGTTCGAGGCGACGGATGTCTTCGGCTTCCGGTTCGATCATCGCACGCAGTTCGTTCTCGAGCCGGTCCCGTTCCCTGCCGCCGAGTTCGTCCATCCGGCGAAGCCGGCGACGCAGCGCCTTCCGCTCGACTTCCGGCAGTCGCGCGAGGCGACGAAGCAGGATCCGCCGTTCGGCCGCACTCCAGCCGGGCAGGCTGCGTTCGAGAAAACGCATCGCACGGCGGATCCGCTGACGTTCGCGTGGCGTCGCCCGCTCCCAGCGTTCTGCCGCGCGGCGGCGCTCGATCCGTCGCGCCCGGGAGCGGAGATCCCGATCGCGTTCCGGCCGACGGCGGGGTCGGTCGATCGGACGCTGCACGCCGGGACGATCCCGGACGGAGACGTCCCGATCGCCGGCCGAGGCCATCACGGCCGGCCCTGCCGAGATCCCGACACCGATCGCCAGGATGACGAGAAGCGACGGGCCACGTCGCGGCATGCGTCTCATCCCCGACCCGCCGTTTCGCGGGAGGAAAGGAAATCGAGGAGGTCGAGCTGCTCGATCACCTCGAGATCCTCGATCGAGGGTTCGTCTCCCGCGTAGGGATCCTCCCCGTATCCCAGCACGACACTCAACCCCTCTTCCAGATCGGCGTCGAGTTCGAGGCCCGCATCGGTGTTCCGATCGGAAGCCGGCCCTTCGGGAGCCATCGCATCCGCGGGGATCCCGACCATCTCGAGCGATGGCGCGGGCGCTTCCGAATCGTCCTCGGAACCGGGAAGGAGAAGAAGCACCGCGATCGCGGCCGCAGCGGCGACAGCGAGAGCGGAAGCCCAGGGCCGCACGGGGAACCGCCCGGCCCCGAGAACCGGCGCGACGTCGGAAGGGCTCTTCTCTGCGGCGTCGGATGCCCCGACGGTTTCCGCCTCGAGACGCGAATGCAGATCCGCGAGCATGGCCGCGAGACGCTCCTGCCCGACGGGGGCCTCGGCCAGTCGACGCAATCCGGTGTCTATGCGCGCGAAGGCCTCCAGCCGCGCGCGCGCCGTCGGATCGCGGGCCAGGCGCTCTTCCAGCCAGGCGCGATCTCCGGAATCGATCTCTCCGTCCAGATCCGCCGAGAGAAGGCGATCGAGGCGATCTTCGGGTCGCGAATCGTCGTGTGGACTCATCCCTCCTCCTTTCCTCGGGACCCTTCCGGTCCGTTCGGGTGGGCCGCGACCTCGACACGCGAGCGGGACGCGCCCGCCGCAGCCGCGCGCCCGGCTCGGTCGCCCGGCCGGGACGTCCTTCCGGAATCGCCCATCCGCTCGACCAGGGTCGCCCGGGCACGATGGACGAGAGCTTTCACGGATTTCGACGAGGTCTGGAGGATCTCCGCGATCTCTGCGTAGGGGTGGCCTTCGACCGCGGCGAGCCAGAGCGCCGTTCGCTGTCGTTCGGGCAGTTCCGCCAGTCTCGCCTCCATCCGGTCCGATTCCCGACGCGCCTCGACGATGGCGTCGACCGGGGCGCCGCCCGAGACCAACGACAACGAGGGACGCGAGGAATCCCTGGAATCGGCGGCGTCCGTCGAGTAGTGGGGCATGCGCCGATGGGCGCGATCGAGTTCGTTCAAGGCGAGATTGCGCCCGATCCGGAAGAGCCAGGTCGAGAAGCGCGCATCGGGCGAATAGCGATTCCGCGCGCCATGGACCCGGATGAAGGTTTCCTGCAGCAATTCTTCGGCCGTCGCGCGTTCTCTCACGATTCGCTCCAGATAGCGGAGCAGGGGCCCCGCCCAGCGTCGGTAGAGATCCGAGAATGCCGATTCGTCGCCGTCGCGGAACGCGAGCATGAGCCGGATGTCCGGATCGCTGGTCTGCATTCCACCTCCGCCGTCCATCCTCAACCGGCCGGATCCGCAAAGGTTTCGGAGAATCCGACCTCGGTCGGATCGCTGCAGCCGCGCCGCTGTCAGCTCGATCCGGCCGAGCCATCGCCCGATTGCGCCAGGAAATCGAGCAATTCGCGGTTGAAGCGATCCGCCTCCTCGATGTTCACGATATGGCCCGCACCGGGAATGATGACATGGCGCGCCCGCGGGAGCTTGGCCGCCATCACCTCCGCCGCCCGCAGGAAGGGCTTGTCGTTCTCTCCGACGACGACCAGGGCGGGGACGTCCATCGCGGCGAGGTCGTCGATCACGGGCGGGGCGGGACCCGAGACCTCGCGCCCGAAACGCGCCACCCCGGCCACGTCCTGATCCCGGATCGCGCGAGCCGCGGCCCGGGCGGCCGGCAGGTCGGGTTTCGAGCCGATGCAGGTCGCTCCGGCACGACCGGTCACGAAATCGTCGAAGCCCCGGGTCTCGAGAAATCTCGCCGTCCGCTCGACCTGGGCCGCCCAGCCGGCTGCCGCCTCGGGATTCTTGAAACCGGGTCCCGAATCGACGAGAACCAGACCCGCGACGCGCTCGGGATGGCGTCGCATGAAATGAAGGGAAGCGAGTCCCCCGAACGACAGTCCCGCTGCGACGAAGGGTGCGTCGGGGGTCGTCGCCTGCGCAACGGCCAGCAGGTCGCCCACGACGCGCTCGATCGAGTAGGCGTCCGGGCCCTCGGGCGCTTCCGAGTCACCATGGCCCCGCAGATCCCACAGCACGACGGGATGACCCGCTTCGACGAGCGGAGCGACCTGCCCGCGCCAGTTCTCGTGGGTCGTACAGTAGGCGCACGAAAAGATCACCGTCGGTCGATCGGCGGCCCCGTCCGTCGCGCCTTCGGGCCGGTGGTGTTCGTAGTAGATCGATACGCCGTCTTCGGTCGTGAGGTGCGCCACGGGCTCTTCGTTCCTCCATTCGGTCTCGGTTTCGATGCGAGGGGTTCCTGCGACCCGGGTCGCGCGACCCTCGAATTCAGTGGATGTCGACGAGCAGCGGTGGGATCAACAGGGGAGCACCGGTCGGCAGGTCCATCACGAGGGATGCGATTTCGCGGATCGGTGGTGGCCAGCGTCGCAACGCGCCCGGACCGGAGGCCGAGAGGCGGATCGCGCTCTGTTGGAACGCGGCGACCAGCTGCTCGGAGAACGATTTCCGTTTCGGGAAGGGGACGAGCATCACGTCGTCCGTCGCGGCGAGCCCGACTGCCTTCTTGGCCCGGCGGATGGCGGTATGCAGTCCGCCGAGCTCGTCGACGAGCCCCTTCTCGTAGGCCTGGCGTCCCGTCCAGACCCGACCCTGGGCGATCTCGCCGACCCGTTCGATCGAAAGCCCCCGCCCATCCGCGACGCGAGTGAGGAAGAGCCGATAGGTGTCGAGGACGGAGGTCTGCAACCGCGCCAGCGCGGCGGGAGAAAGCTTCTCGCTCGAGAGCAGGAAATCCGCATGCCGGCCGCGGGTCATCGAGTCGATCCCGATGTCGAGCTTCTCGAGCAATCCGCCGATCGCGGGACGCAGCGCGAAGACGCCGATCGAGCCCGTCAGGCTGCCGGGATCCGCGACGATCGCATTCGCGCCCGCGGCGACGTAGTACCCGCCGGAAGCCGCCACGTCGGAAAAGGAGGCGATCACGGGTTTCCCCTTCTCTTTCGCCCGGGAGATCGCCCGCCAGATCAGCTCCGAGGCCAGCGCTGAACCCCCCGGACTGTCGATGCGAAGCACGATGGCGGAGATCGCGGAATCATCGGCGGCCTCGAGGATCGCGCGGGAGATCGATTCCGAGGCGAAGCCGGGCGACGAGCGCAAGGGGGAATCCGCGGATCGCCCCTGGACGACGGCCCCCGTCCCGTAGATCAGGGCGAATTCCGCCTTCGCTTCGAGGCCGAGAGTCCGGGGGTCGATCCGCGCATAGTCGGCATGGTCCACGACCTCGCCATCGAAGCGCGATAGCAACTGGTCGAGATGGAGTTCCCCGTCGATCAATCCGAGGGCTTCCAGCCGCTGACTTCGAACGGGTCCCCGGTCGATCGCCTCGAGCACGGCCTCGCGGGTCAGGTTCCGTCCCCGGGCCAGCGCGTCGACGAAACGATCGTAGGTATCGTCGAGAAGGGACGACGCCATCTCCCGGGAAGCCGGGGACATCGTCTTCTCCGTGAAGATCTCGACGGCGCTCTTGTAGCGGCCGGCGCGTGCGACCTCGAACTCGACACCGAGCTTTTCCCAGAAACCACCCAGGAAGACGTATTCCGCGGCCATGCCGACGAGCGGAACGGCGCTGCCCGGCGAAACGAAGATCTCGTCCGCAGCGCTCGCGATGAAGAGCGCCTTGTTCGCTGAGAGATCCTGGATCTCGAGATGGGCCGTCGTGTGGATGCCCCGGTCGCGCAGGCGGCCGATCGCTTCGCGGATCTCGTCGGCCTTGCCCCAGCCGATCCCGAGCGGCTGGATCCGCAGCACGACGTTCGCGATCCGGTCGTCCCGCTCGGCCAGCGCGAAGACCGAAAGCAGATCGGCGAAGGGCTGACTCGTATCGCCGGCGAGCCGCGCCAGGGGGGAAACCGAGGGGGCCTCGATGTAGTCTCCGCCCAGCTCCACGATGAGCGTGCTGCCCGCCGCGATCTCGACCCGTGGCTCCGCCTGGAAGCGGCGGAGGACGAAGAAGGCACCCAGGAGGAAGACGAGAAACAGGATCAGGATCCGGACTCGGCTGGCTGTACCCATGGCAGATGATTCTCCCCGGAAGCCCCGGCTCCCGCGTTCGAAACGACCTGCAGGGTACGCCATCGGACGAGCGGGTTCCGCCCTCCACGTCGCGCGGTATCCCGGCCCGAGTTCCGGTAGGCTGGAGTCATGTCGTCACGCCGATCCCATTCCTTTCCCCTGCCCTTCGTGCCTTCCCACAAGCCCCCGCCCGAGCCGGGTGAACGGCCGATCCTCTTCGCGTTCCGACGCCGCGAGTTGCTCGTATCGAGCGAACTCGCGCTCCCGAGCGTCGAGGAGATCGATGCGATCGGGCTCGAAGCCCTTCGGACCCAATATCTGGGCCAGTTGGACGGGCGCCATTGTTATTCTGCCGAGTTGCCGGAAGACGTCGAGGTCAGCGCGGGATTCCGCTTCGCGGATCTGCGAACGCTCTTCGGCTCGCTCGACGAAACGATGCACGCGCTGGCGGGAAGAGCCGTGCAGATCGTCGAATGGGACCGCACCCATCAGTTCTGTGGTGCGTGCGCCGAACCGACGGTGCTCTCGGAGACCGATCGTTCCCGCAGCTGTCCGAAGTGCAGGATCCCGATGTACCCACGCCTGGCCCCGGCGATGATCGTCGCGGTCGAGAAGGGCGACCAGATCCTGCTGGCGCGCTCCCCTCATTTTCCGGCGGGCATCATGAGCGTGCTCGCCGGCTTCGTCGAACCGGGCGAGAGCGCCGAGGAGGCGGTCATTCGCGAGGTCTTCGAGGAAACGGGGATCTGCGTGAGGAACATCCGCTATTTCTCGAGCCAGGCCTGGCCCTTCCCGAACTCGCTGATGCTGGGTTTCCAGGCGGAATACGATTCAGGCGAGATCGAGGTCGACGGCGTCGAGATCGAGGAGGCGGGCTGGTACCCGGCGGATGACATGCCAGCCTTCTTCCCGGGTCGCGTCAGCATCGCCCAATGGCTGATCCGGGATTTTCTCGTTCGGAATGGCCACCCCCCGCCGGATTGATTCCCCGCCGGCGGATCGATCCCGGAATTCAGGCAGCGTTCTCGGCGATCAGTCGGCCGATCCTCTGGAGATGCCGGCTCGACCCCCCGAGCATCAATTCCAGATGTCGGGCGTGGACATAGTATCGATGGACGGGATATTCGCGGTCGACTCCGATCCCGCCATGGATGTGCTGCGCGGAGAAGGTCACGCGGTAGCCCGCTTCACTCGCGAAATGCTTGGCGATCGAAACCGCTTCGCGCGCGTCCCGCCCTGCCGCGATGAGCCAGGCGACCTCCAGCGCGGTCAACCGAACGGACTGGGTATCGATGTAGGCGTCGGCCTCGCGGTGGGCCACGGCCTGGAACATCGCGATGGGCTGGTCGAACTGCTTTCGGGTCTTCGAATACTCGGCGGTCAATTCCAGGGCGGCCTCGCAGACTCCCAGGGCGAAACTGCAGAGGGCGGCATTGGCGCGCAACTCGATGAACTCGACGATCTCTTCGCCCCGATCGGCTCCGCCGAGAAGCGCCTCGGCGCCCAGGCGAACCCCCTCGAGCCGAAGCATCGACTCCGGCATGCGGCTCGTCGTCGAAAGGCGTTCGAGGGAGACACCCGCCGCGTCACGATCGACGATGAAGACCGCGAGTCCCTCTTCCGTCCGGGCGGGAACGAGGATCTGGTCCGCGATCTCGGCCGCCGGAACGAAGGCCTTGGTACCATCGAGAATCCAGCCTCCAGCGTCCGATCGCGCCTGTGTACGGGGCTCGAGAAGCGGCGTCTCCGCCTCGACCAGGGCGGCCGTCAGGATCCGCTTCCCCGCGGCGACGTCGTTCAGGATCGATTCCTTCTGGTCTTCGTTTCCGAACTCGGCGATCGCGAGGGCTCCGAGGACCGCCGTTTCGAAGAAGGGAATGGGTGCCGTGGTCCGGCCGATCTGTTCCATCACACCGGCGATCTCGACGAATCCGCATCCCCCCCCGTCGTTCGCTTCGGGGATGGCGAGGCCGACGAGACCGGCTTCGCCGAATCGGCCCCAGAGTTCCGGATCGAAACGGGGGCCATCCGCGCGCTCGATCTCGAGCAGACGGGCCTGGGGCGTCCCCTCCGTCAGGATCTGCGCGGCGAGATCGAAAATCGATTGCTGTTCGTCGGTATAGGAGAAATCCATGGCTTCGGACCCGCTTTCCCTCGCTCTCTTCCAGCTCTTCCCGTTTCTCTTCCCTGCTCCGTGCCGCGTCCACCCGCCGATCGGGCTACATGCGCGGGATCCGGGGCAGGCCGAGCCCGAAGAGCCCGATCAGATCGCGTTGGATCTCATTCGTCCCGCCACCGAAAGTCAGGATCAGGAGCCCCCGGTAGAGGCTTTCGACGATCCCGTTCGCGATCGCCTGATCCGATTCGTGCCGCAGATAGCCGCGTTGCCCCATCACTTCCATCATGAGCCGGAAGGCGTCGAGAAAGAATTCCGTCCCGAAGACCTTGATCGTCGAAGCATCCGCCGGATTGACCTTCATCCCCTCCGCGGAGGCCCAGGCGACCTTCCAGTTCATCAACCGCAGCGCATGGATTCCGGCCTTCACCCGGGCCAGGTTCATCTGGACCCATTCCTCGTCGATGATCCGCCGCCCCTCCGCATTCTTCGTCTTCGCGGCCCATTCGACGACCGACTCGAAGGCGCCCTCGATCATGCCCGGAGCGCAGAGCGAGACCCGTTCATGATTCAGCTGGCTCGTGATGAGACGCCAGCCCCGATTGAGGCCACCGACCAGATTGGCCGCCGGAACGCGCACGTCGTCGAAGAAGACGGCGTTGATGTCGTGGTCCGAGAGGAGTTCGAGAGGATCGACCCGGATGCCGGGCGTCTTCATGTCGACGAGGAACATCGACAGGCCATCGTGCTTCGCCGCGTTCTGGTCGGTTCGTACCGCGAGCCAGCAATAGTCCGCGTCGCTCGCGAGACTCGTCCACAGCTTCTGTCCGTTGATGATGTAGTCGTCGCCGTCGGGATCGGCGCGCGTCTGCAGGGCGGCGAGATCCGTCCCCGCTCCCGGTTCGCTGTAGCCGATGCAGAAATGCAGTTCACCGGCGAGGATCTTCGGAAGGAAGAACTTCTTCTGTTCCTCGCTTCCATGGTTCATGATCGTCGGCCCGACCGTATTGATCGTCAGCATCGGAACGGGCGCCCGAGCGCGCATCGATTCGTCGAAGAACACGAACTGCTCGATCTCGGATCGGCCCTGGCCGCCGTATTCCCTGGGCCAGCCGATTCCGAGCCAGCCGTCCTTTCCCATCTGGCGGACGATCCGCCGCATCGTGGGCCCGATTCCATGAGAGCGGGCGAGCTCCTCCCGGATCCCGGGCGTGAGGAGTTCGTCGTAGTACGCTCGCAGCGTCCGCCGCAACTCTTCCTGCTTCTCGTCGTATCCGATATACATGCTGCCATCCGGCGGGAACGGCCCGCGATCGTTTCGATGTGCGCGTCAAGATCACCAACGCGAGCGGGAAGCGCCACCCATGGACGCGCAAAGCCGCGCAAGACCCTTCCGAGACGCCGGCGGCCCGGAAGGGTCCGCCCACCGGCCGAGAGGCAGGAAACGAAGAGGCGACGACGGGGGTGGAGCGGATGGCCGCTCCCGGGGCCCCTTCGAGGCCTGCCCGATCGGGAAACGCGTTACCATCCGCCGCCAGACGAGGCGAAGCCCGGCCTCACGACGCCAACCCCGGAGCTCGCCCCAGAGATTCGAAGCGACCGAGACCCATCGATCCATGACCCAGGAAGTCCCCGATTTCGAGGCGCTTTCGGACGCCGTCGCCCAGGTCCGCCGACTGATCGCCCACCTGCGCAAGACGACGGCGCCTCCCGAACTGATCCGCGGCGTCGAAGCGGGGGTCGAAGCGTTGAACGAACGCCTCGCCGGATTCGACCATCCGGGTCCCTATGCCCAACGAAGTCTCGTCATGTCCCTGTCGGATCACACCCGAACGACGGACGTTCCCGCCGAGTATTTCCCGTACAGCCCGGTGATCGGCCCCCTCAACGCGATCGCACCCCCCGTGGAGTTCCGATTCGATGGGGAGGAGATCCATGCCGAGCACGTGTTCGATGCTCCCTACAACGGTCCCCCGACCGCCGTTCACGGTGGGATCATCGCACTCGTCTTCGACGAGTTGCTGGGCGCCCTGGGCGCACTTCGGGACATCGGTGGTTTCACGGGGACCCTGACGATCCGTTATGTCTCGCTGACCCCGATCGGCCTGCCGATCCGGATGCGGAGCTGGATCGATCGGCGCGAGGGAAGAAAAGCCTTCATCCGGGGAACGATGCATCACGGCGAGCAGCTCTGCGCCGAGGCCGAGGGCATCTTCATTCGCCCGAAGGGCTCGATGCTCGAACATGCCCTGGCGACGGAGGCTCCGGACGGGAAGACGACACCGGCGGACGGCTGACTCCCACTTCGTGGCCGTCCGTTTTCGGGCCGGGACGGAATGGAAGCGACCGGTCCCCCGAGAGACCGGAATCGGAGGTCGACGAACGGCGATGCGGGTCATGGTGACAGGCGGGACCGGTTTCACGGGCTCCCATACCGTTCGCGGCTTCCTG
>DRKE01000303.1 GCA_011051925.1 Deltaproteobacteria bacterium | reverse complement strand
GGATGCGAAGCTGGCCGCTCTCGAAGCCCTTCCCAGCCGTCTCATCGACCGCGCCTTCGAACAGCTCGGCTACCAGCCGGATCCCGGCCTCCCGCCTCTCCCGGACGCGGGACCGGGCCCCTTCGAGACCCGCATCCGGCCTTCCGTCGAAGCCCTGATCGCCCTCGTGCTTCGCGCTTCGGGTTTCTTCGGCGGAACACTCCTGCTGCTCCTGGCGCTCTCCATGCGCTCCGCGACGTCCACCGCTCGCGCGCTGCAGAGCCTGGCGAAGCGGCTCGACGCGCTCGAAGAGGCGTCTCCGTGTAGACCTCTTCCGGCTGCCTGACGGCCCACGCGGATTCAGTCCGGGGATTCCGGCGGAAACTTTTCCAGGATCGCACGGACCCCCTTTTCCAGACGCTCCTGTCCCCGGTCCCGGTCCCGCGTGCCGAGGATCCGCGTCCCCCAGCCCCGCCAGACGAGATCGCCCGTCTCCGGATCGAGGAAGTCGATGATCAGAGTGGATTCCTGATAAGCGCGGACATTGGAGGTCGTGAAGGCGCTGCCGAACCCATAGTAGTCCCGATAGCCGCCCCGACCGAGCGACGAGGTATAGCTATCGACCTTGAGGCGCTCCTCTAGAATGACACTGTAAGTCACCAGGAAATCGGCTTTTTCTTTCTCGTCGACGGCCTCGAACCCGCGCCGGGCCAACTCGTTCTCGATCGCGTAGCGAACTCGCTTCCGAAGCAGGCCGTTGTCTGCGAAGGGGTCGGCCTGTTCGGCCCTGGGCGGCTCCACCCAGAAATAGGTCCGAAACGACGAGAAGGGGACGGTGGGATCCCAGTCCGTCCGGACATTGAATCCCTGGCAGCCGGCAAGCCCGAGAAGAAGACCGGCAACGATTCCCACGCGGACGACTCGACCCATCGACATTCCCTCCCCGATCTCTTCGATCCCCATCTCCACGGCCGCACCGGCAACGCCCACCAGGGTAGCGCTCCCGGGCAGGGGCACGAAAAGCCCCACGCACCGGCGTCGCGGCCACGCCAGGCCATCCCGGGGCTGCTAGCCTCGGTGCGCTGGATTCCAGGCCAAGATTTCCCGGCTGCCGCCTGGAGAGTGACGCGAGCGCAGACCGGGGCATTCAACCAGAAGGAGCCGGAGTTCCATGCCCCTCGATCCTGAAGCCCGGGCCATGCTGGATTCGCTTGCCAGTGGCCCTGAAATCGACCCTTTCAGCGTTCCCCACACGGTCATCCGCGAGGGCTTCTCGGCCCTGGCCGGGTTCTCGAAGGGACCCGAACTCCCCCGCGTCGAAAACGCAGAGGCCGAAGGGCCAGCCGGCCCGATCCCCCTGCGAGTCTATTGGCCCGAAGGCGACGGCCCGAAGCCCGGCCTGGTCTACTTCCATGGGGGGGGCTTCGTCGTGTGCGACCTCGACTCCCACGATGCCACCTGTCGCGAACTCGCGCGCGGCGCGGATTGCGTCGTCGTTTCGGTCGACTATCGACTGGCTCCCGAAGCGCGGTTTCCCGCCGCGCCGGAAGACTGCCATGCGGCCACGCGCTGGGTCTGGGAACAAGCCGAACGCCTCGGAATCGACCCCGACCGGATCGCCGTGGCCGGCGACAGCGCTGGGGGCAATCTGGCCGCCGTCGTGGCCCTCCTCTGTCGAGATCGGGGTGGTCCCCCCCTCGTCCATCAGCTCCTGATCTACCCCGTGACCGATCAGGCTGCCGACACCCCCTCGTATCGGGAAAACGGGGAGGGGTACTTTCTCACGGCACGCATGATGCGCTGGTTCTGGCATCACTATCTCGAGTCCGAGAGCGATGGCGAGAATCCCCTGGCATCGCCGCTTCGGGCCCCCGACCTGTCCGGGCTGCCGAGCGCGACCGTGCTGACGGCCGAGTACGATCCCCTTCGGGACGAGGGACGGGCCTACGCGGAGCGACTGGAGAAAGCGGGCGTCACGACCCGGTACACGAATTATCCCGGCGTGTTCCATGGTTTCTTCGGCATGACCGAACAGCTCCCTCGTGCACGACAGGCCGTCGACGATGCCTGCGACGCCCTTCGGCAGGCCTTCGGGAGCTGATCGATGCCCTGGTATCGCGTGCCCCAGTGCGACGCTCTGGCCGCCAATGGGCGGGTCACGGCAGAAATCGGGGGGCGTGAGATCCTCGTCTGCCGGATCGACGCGGGGCTCGTCGCCGTGGCGAACCGATGCACCCACTCGGCCTGGCCCCTGTCCTCGGAGCCGATCGAGGGAAACGAGATCGTCTGCACGCTCCACGGGGCGCGATTCGATCTCCGCGACGGCTGTCCCACGGCCGGGCCGGCGAGTCGCCCCCTGGCCACCTATCCCGTCGAGTTCCGCGACGGCGAACTCTACGTGAGTCTCTGACCATGTCCGCTCGCCGTTCCGGATGGCTTCGCCTGGGATTCGCCAGCTTCGTCCTGGCCGGCGGCCTGTCGTGCGCTTCGCTCAACTACCCGGATCCCGCCCCTCCCTTGAGCGGTCATGGGCAGGGCCTGCCCCCGGATGCCGACGCGCCCTTCGGCATCCGTGAGGACCCGCCCGCGCCGGCCGCCGGGACCACGGAGCGACCGCTCTCCTGGAGCGACCTGACGCGTCTCGCTCGCGAGCATCGACAGCGGGGAGAACTCACGCAGGCACGCGAGCGACTGGCGCAGGCCGCGATGCAGCTGAAGGATCTTCCGCCCACCAACGCCCAGCGCCGAACCGTCTTCGGCTTGCAGGCGAGACTGGCCGAGCGTCTCCTCGAAGGCGGTGACCCCGAAGACGCGGATCGGTTCGCCGACGAACTGCTGGCGGAAGCGGAAGCCGAGCCCGAACTCGGCGGCGCCGCACTGGTTTCTCTCGCCCTCTCCGTCGCGGAGCGACGCGCGGCGCGAGCGGCCGGATCGGGAGCGCCCTACTCGCCCCTTCCCCTTCTACGAATCGCGTTCGAAACGGCACGGACCGGCCCCGCCAGTCGCGACCGGATCGGCCTTTCCTTCCGCGTCGCCGATGAGGCCTACCGCGCGGACGAGCTGGCCCTTGCGAGGCGGGCGATCGATCAGGCCCTCGCCGACACGCGTCGGCTCCGCCCGACCGACAAGCAGAAGATCGCCGCATTCGAAATCTACCGGTCGCGGATCGCGCTGGCGCAGGGAGACCTCGACACGGCCGAGACGTCGGCCGTCCGGGCCAACCAGATCTTCGACGAGGTCGATGCCGATTCCTCGAATCGGGGCATCGCGGAAGCCAGTCTGGCCGAGGTCCTGGCTCGAAAGGGGGATCTCGATCGCGCCTCGGTCATCATTCGCGGCGCCCGCGCCCGTCTCGACGCCGGCGATCCCATCCACGATCACGCCCGGCGCCTGATTCTCGCCGCCGTCGCGCGGGTCGAGCGAATCGCCGGCAATCCCGGCGCAGCCAGAAAGGCCTATGCCGAGGCGCTGGCCATCCCACCGGTGGACTTCGCGCCCGACGCCGATCTCGTCCGGAGACTCCGACACGAGAGCGGGGAACTCGAGAAGCAGCCCGATGCGGTCGCTTCTCCGCCCACGACCGATTCCCCCGCTCTCAGATGACGCGATCCGCCACGATCGACACGTAGGCGGGATGGTCCCCGAGGAGAACAGGCAGACGCCGCTGTGATCGGATCCGGAAGCCCAGCGGCTCGATCAGCCGGGCATGGTCGAGAATCGGGTGCAGGGCGCACAGACCGAAGGCCCAGGCGACCCAGTTGACCGGACGGTAGTAGAGTTCGGTCAGGGCCCGGGCCATGAGCCCCCCCCGCGGCAGGGCGAAATCCGCGAGCATCAGCGTCCCGCCGGGCTTCACGAGTCCCCGGAGATGGCGCAGCATCTCACGCGCCCGCTCGACGTCGAAGAGGTTCAGGAAATAGTTGGCCACGACCACGTCGTAGGGCCGCTCGGGCTTGTGGCTCGACACATCCCCACAGAGGAGCTCCACATCGAGCCCTTCCCGCTCCAGGCGCCGGGAAAGACGGCGGATCATCGCCGGCGCGAGATCGATCGCCGTCACCCGCGCACCGAAGCGCGCGGCCAGCACGGCGTCCTCCCCCCGCCCGACCCCCGCGTAGAGGACCCGGTCATCGGCCTCGATCTCGTCGAGCTGGACGCGCTTCGACAACCCGATCCGCCCACGCGAATAGACCGCCGCGATCCAGTCGTAGACGAATGCGACGGATCCGTAGGGGTATTCGTCGAAGCGCACGGAGGCCCGTTCGCCTAGCGCAGCTCGGCTTCGAAGAACGTCTCGATCTCGCGCCAGGCCAGGGCCGCCTTCTCCGCGTCGTAGACTTCGGGTCGGGCATCGTTCAGGAAGGCGTGCCCCACCCCCTCGTACACGACGATCTTCGCCTCGACCCCGGCCTTCTCCAGGGCTTCGCGAAGATGCTGGACATCCTCCGCCGAGATGAACTCGTCGTTCTCGGCAAAGATTCCGAGCACCTTCGCGCGGCAATCGCTGAAATCGACGCTGACCTTCGGATGGACGCCATAGCAGTCGACGACCGCGGCGATCTCCGGCTGGCGACAGGCCGCGTAGAGGGCGAGCTGACCGCCCATGCAGAAACCGATGCAGCCCACCCGGGATCCGGTCGTGGCGGGCTCGCGGCGAAGCGCATCGACGGCCGCTTCGAGATCCCGCCCCGCCCGCTCGACCTCGAGCTCCATCATCAGCCGCCCGGCGACGTCGGGATCCGTGGTCGACTCGCCATGATAGAGATCGGGGGCGAGCGCCACGAACCCGGCGCGCGCGAGTCGATCGCAGACATCCCGGATCTGGGGCACCAGTCCCCACCATTCCTGCAACACGATCACACCGGGCCCCTGCCCGCTCCCGGGTGTCGCGACATAGGCCGCAATTCCGTTCTCACCGACGTCGATGTGGATCTCGCGTCCTGTCTGACTCATCGTCTTCCGATCCTCCCCTTCGAAATGGTGGCAGCACGGCAACCCGGAGACAGCCCATCGCCACCGATCGGGAGGAGGATACACGCCAACGGAAGACCGCGCCGAAGTGCCCCTCCGGCACGGACCCCATCCGTCCGGGAATCGATCGTCTAGTCGTCGGAAAGCGGCGGCCGGCGCCCCGGAACGAAGGGCGGATTGAGGGGCGGGCGGATATTGGCACATCCCGATCCCGGCGAGTCACAGGGAAGCACCACGGGACTGCTCGAATCGATGAAGGGCTGGGCCGAAGCAAGGACCGAGGGCGAAGCGCCCAGCGCCGCGACCGGCGGCGGAAATCGCCGAACCACAGGACCCGCTGGCCCGACTCCGCCACCCGAGGATCCCGTCGAGGCGAGCGCGTCATCGAAGGCGGCCGCCGCCAGCGCGGGCGTCGCCGTCGCGAGCGCTCCGACGCCAGCCCCGACACCCCCCGTCGCGAGCGCTGCTGCGTCCGCCGCAGCCGCTTCACCCGCTCGGCGCAGGCCGGCCGAGACCGGCGGAAGAGGCGTCGCGTCGGCGACGCCCTCGGCTGCCGCGATTCCGGAATCCGTCGCCGAAGCGCCCGAAGCGCCTGCGGAGGCCCCGGCCCCCGCGGTGCCCGCTGCCGAACCCCCGGCGGCCACGGCCGCCGTCGTTCCGGCCAGGCCCACGACCGCCTCGGCTCCCGCTGCATTGCCATTGCCGGCATCCTCGAGCCCAGCGACCGCATCCCCGCTCTCGTCCTCGGCTCCCGCCTCTCCGGCCACTCCGGCGGTCGTCGCGGCGGCAATCGAGGCCGCCCCTCCGGCCGTTTCGGAGGCAGCCGGCGTCAGGCAACCATGATCCCGAAGCCGCTTTTCACGATCGGCTTCCGATTCGCCTTCGATCACGGGCCGACAAGGGTCCCCGGCCTCGGCCAGCACGGCCTCCCCGATCCCTCCAGCGGTCGCCCCGGCCAGGCCGCCCAGAGCGGCTGCGCCCGCTGCGCCCACGGCATCCGGAGGCGGTCCGGCCGCGACGGCCGGCGGTTCCTGATCGTCTCCGCCGCGACGCCCGAAGCGGTCCGAGAGGGGCCCGCAGACCAGCAGCAGGGCGATCGCGATCAATGCACCGCCAATCAGCAACGTATTCCGAGAAGTTGGACTCATGTCTGCCTTCCTTCCTCAAGTTCGTCCCACGACGACCGGCGGCCCGGATTCTTCAAAGACTCATTCAAAGCGGAAGTTCAGGTATCCGCCGATGATGTGACGGGTGTAGTCGAAGACCCGTCGATTCGATTCATTGTCGAGATAGGCGTAGCGCGCGCTGATCGACAGGGCGTCCGTCAGATCCTTCTCGATCTCGACCTCGACATTGACCTCGTGTTCCCGGCGTTCCGCACCGGAGAGGACATAGGGCTGACCGATCACCTCGTTGTCGGGATAGGTCGATTCGTTCAGGAAATCCCGGAACTCATAGCTCGCACGGGATGAGAGACGGAAATCGAGAGGCAGTTCGACTCCGATCGAGGCACTGAAGACGTGGGCCATGTGTTTCCACTCGTTGCCCTGGGAGTCGTAGTAGCGGAAACGATAGCCCCCACCGATCTCGATTTCTTCGAAGACATTCCCGAGCAGGTCCGGGACGGAGACCGGATAGCGATGCTCGAGCGCACCGCCGATCCCCACCCCATCCCGATCCCGCTCGTGCCCTTCGTCGAGGCCGATCGGACCGCAGCCGGTCGCGGTCGGACCCGGCGGACAGGGTCCTGGGGGCGGCCCCGTTCGATCCGTCACGTCGCGCGTCGGAAAGCGGAGGTCGTTCCAGATCACGTCCGCAACGGCGACCGTCGTGCCCGCCGTCGGCCAGACGTGGGAGACGCCCAGTTCGACGAGCTGCGCGCGCAGGAAGGAGTCTTCGTTCACCCACGCGAAGCCAAACTGGTATCGCGCCTGCATCGTCGTATCGGGATCGAGCTGATTCGCGACGTAAGCACCAATGGTCGGATAGTGGGTATTGAATTCCGTGAGATCGTAGTGGGCGCTGCCGGAATAGCTTCCCGTGATGCCGCCATTCCAGTCTCCCTGGCGGAAGACCTCGACGCCCGCATCGACCCGCCAGACACCCCGCCAATCCTTCTCACCCTCGGTCACGACGAGGGAATTCGATCCCTGGGGCACGATCTGCGTGACACCGCCACGCAAGACGACGTTGTCGTCGTATTCGATGCCCGCACTCATCTTCACGAAGAACGGAAAGAGCTCTGTCGTCTCCAGCAGCTTGGCCGCTTCCTTTCCCCACGGCCCGTCAGCGTCGAGATCGATCACCCGCTGGAAGGCCGCGCGGGCCTTCGCCCGCTCTGCGCTGCCCTTCCATGCGAGGCCGGCGTAATAGGAGGCAACGGGTTCCGTCATCGCCGGCGCGAGCCGCGCCGCGGCTTCGAGGGAGGGTGCTGCGCGGTCGTTGTCGCCATTTCGAAGCGCGATGAGCCCGCGGTAGAGGGCCAGTTCGGCTTCCCCGCCCGTCAGTCCCTCGGCTTCGTCGAGGGCCGCGGACGCTTCGGCGTATCGCTCGAGATGGTAGAGGGCGATCCCGCGATAGAGTTCGACATCCCCCACCTGTTCGGGGGTCAGATCCCCGGCCCCCCGGATGCGGTCGAGATCGGCCAGCGCTTCGGGATAGAGTCCCTCCCGAACGCGGCATTGGCCGGCAAGAAGACGTGCGCGGCTCTCGAGCCCGTCGATCCGTGCAAGCCTCTGCCAGGCCTGCTCGCAACGACCTGCTTCGACATCCCCCATCGCCGCCGCGACCGCCGTCTCGACGCTTTCGGCCGCGGCCGACGCTGCGATTCCGAATCCGAAAGCCAGGACCGCAACGATCCCCGTCCAATGCCTGAACACCTCGACCCCCATCATTCTCTCTAACGAGCTCTCTACGAGTCCGAGTCCGCGGTCGGCAGACGATGAACCGGGCGGGCCCCGACCGAACGACGAAGATCGACTCGTCGGCACCGGCCGGTCGAACCCGCCTCATCCTCGATCAGCATCCAGCGACCCGATCCGCACGCCGATTCGCGCGGGCGCCCGCCAGCGAAAGCCCGGCGAGCCCGAGTCCCATCAACAATGCCGTTCCCGGTT
>DRKE01000302.1 GCA_011051925.1 Deltaproteobacteria bacterium | reverse complement strand
GGAGGCCGCGTTCGCCTGGGGCCCCTTCTCGATCTTCGGCGAGTACAATCGCGCGGTCATCCGCCGAAAGCGCGCCGACACCGCCCAGTTCGAAAGCGGCCATGTCGCGATGACGTGGACGCTGACGGGCGAATCCCGCGCGCCGGCCTACCGGATCGGATCGGGCGAGTTCAAACGCCTTCGCCCGGAGAAGAACTTCAGCCTGAAGAACGGCGGAATCGGCGCCTGGGAACTCGCCGCGCGCTACGCCTACGTGAACCTCACGGATGGCAGTGCGTCGGAGACCGGTTCCGTCAACGGCGGCAAGGAGCAGGCCTTCACCGCCGCCCTCAACTGGTACGTGAACCCGGTCATCCGATTCATGCTCGACTGGACCCACGTGATCGAAACCGGCGCTTCGACGAGCGCCTTCAACCAGGAGGCCAAGGGGCTCGACATCTTCGCCTTCCGCTCCCAGTTCACCTTCTGATCCAAGACCGGCTCCGGGGGCCACGCGTCTCCGGAGCCGGTCGGATCCGGGTCCCGGTCTCATCCATCGCGGCCCCGGGGAGGCGTCAAGGAACGTCCGACTCGTCACCGGGCGTCGGATTCCCTTCGTCGGGCTTCTCTTCCGCCCCGACCGGTTCCATCTCGACCTCGCGAAGCCAGCCCGGGAGCGCCCCGGCCCGGCGCGCTTCGTCGTGCAGCGTGCTCAGCTCCGCCTCGACCCGGGAGAGTTCCTTCTCGGCCTCGAGCATCTTCGCCCGGTACTCGTGACGCACCGGGCCGCGGCGATAGTTCCGCCGGTTGGCTGCGGCGTATGCGGTTCTCGCCTCTTCGATCTCCCGACGCAGCCGAGCCGCCTCTTTTCTCAGCCTGCGATACCGGTCCTGCCAATAGGCCTTCTCGATCTCCGCGGTTTCGTGGGAGTCGACCTGCGCCGAAGCGACCCCCGGCGCCCAGCCGAGGGGGGGCACCCACGGCGCGACCGAGCCCAAGGCCCAAATGAACGAAAACGTGGCGAATCTACGAGCCGGGGTCGAAGGCCTTTTCATGTCTGGAATCCTCGCGCGTCGGGTCGACGGGTCAGCTCACAGGAACTCGACGCGACCGTTCGACACGTCGTAGACCGCGCCCACGACGTCGATCGCCCCTGCAAGTCTCAGTTCCTCGAGAACGCTACTCCGTTCCGGAATCGATTCAACGACCCGCCCCACGTGGGCTCGTGCGACGGCCTCGACGAACTCCGCGTTCCGTGAGCTCCGCAACGCCGGATCCTCCGGCTCCCGAACCGCCTCCACCGCGGGCCTGATGTTCCGGAGCAACCCCGTCAGATGTCCGAGCTCGACGTCGTCACAGGCGCCCATGATCGCGCCGCAGCGCGTGTGCCCGAGGACCACGATCAACTTCGCCCCGGCAATCTTGCACGAGAACTCGAGACTTCCCAGGATATCGTCGTTCACGAAGTTCCCGGCGATGCGGACGCTGAAGATGTCGCCCAATCCCTGGTCGAAGATCAGCTCGGCCGATGTCCGGGAATCGATGCAGCTGAGGACGGCAGCGAAGGGCCATTGACCGTCCCGCGTCTCGTTGACCTGCTGAAGGAGGTCGTGATTCCGCTGGAGATTCCGGCAGAAGCGCTCATTTCCCTCCTGCAGAAGCTTCTTCGCGAAATCGGGCGTCATCGAGTCCCGATTCTCCTTCGTGTGCTTGTACATCCCGTACGACTCCCTCGGTTGACGAACTCCGGCGGCCCCCGTCCAGGCCAGGACGATCGACGTCCCCGTCGCTCGATCGGTGGATGGTTCGAATGCGGATCCCCCGCTCCCCGGCAGACGCCTCGAAGTCCTCGAGGATCTCCTCGACATCCGGATCGACCCACACCGACTGGCTTCGATCGATCGTGACTTCGGAACCGTCGGGAATCTCGCTGAGCTCGCGGAGGATGGCCCCGCGATTCAGGAAGGTCACTTCCTCGGCGAGCCGGATCCGAACCCGATGGCGACCGTCCGCCTCGTCCCTCGTCTCGACATGGAGAAAGTGGGAGTTGAGATAGCTCCGATGGAGGATCACGATCACGGCGACCGCAAAGCCGAGGAAGACCCCCGTCAGCAGGTCCGTCACGAGCATGCCGACGATGGTGACGGCGAAGGGCACGAATTGACTCATGCCCTGTTCGTACATGCTGACGAAGAGCGAGGGCCGAGCGAGCTTGTATCCGACGACGAAGAGGATGCTGGCCAGCACGGAGAGCGGAATCAGGTTCAACATGCCGGGGAACGCGAACGTGAAGACCAGCAGCAGCACCCCGTGAAGGATGGCGGAAACCTTGGTGCGGCCCCCGGACTGGACGTTCGCGGAGCTCCGAACGATCACCTGCGTCACGGGAAGCCCGCCGAGCAGTCCGGAAACGACGTTTCCGGACCCCTGCGCGAGGAGCTCCCGATTGGTGGGTGTGACCCGCTTCAGCGGATCCAGCTTGTCGATCGCCTCCACCGAGAGGAGTGTCTCGAGGCTCGCGACGACGGCGAGCGTCACGGCCGTCACGTAGACGGCGCCGTTGCCGAGCTGACTCCAATCGGGACCGACGAAGAGCGCCTTCATCTCGGTCCAATCACGAGCCACGGGCACGCTGACCAGGTTGGCATCGCCGAGCGCCAGGTCCGGCGCGACCTTGCGCAGGACGAGCTGACACGTGATTCCGAAGACGACCGCCACGAGCGGCCCCTTGACGAACTGCACGAAACGACCGTAGGACGCGGGAATCCGCTCCCAGAACACGAGGATCGCCAGGGCCACGATGGAGATGGCCAGCGCGGTCGCATCGACGTGCTCCATGGCGCGAAGGATTTCCGAGAACGTGTTCTCCCCGTCCAGCTGGAAGAACGAGAGATCGCCCTCCGGATCGGAGTCCCATCCGAGCGCGTGCGGAATCTGCTTGAAGGCGATCAGGAGACCGATTCCGGAGAGCATTCCCTTGACGACGGAGGACGGAAAAAAGTAGCCGAGCACGCCCGCCCGGGCGGCGCCCAGCCCGAGCTGGATGAATCCGGCCAGAACCACCGCCACCAGGAATGCTTCGAAGCTGCCCAAGGTGCGGATCGCTTCGACGACGATGACGGCGAGGCCCGCCGCGGGTCCGGACACGCCGAGCGCGGAGCCGCTCAAGGCGCCGACCAGGAGTCCCCCGACGATCCCGGCGATGAGCCCCGAGAAGAGGGGCGCCCCGCTCGCCAGGGCGATCCCGAGGCAGAGCGGCACGGCGACGAAGAAGACGACGATCGATGCCGGCAGGTCGTTTCGGATGTTCTCGCTGAGCTGCATTCCAGGTCTCCAGGACCGACCGGGGCCAGCCGGATTCGCCACGGGTCGGCCGATCCGTTTCGGCACCCGCTGGGAGTCTATTGAACCTTCTGATAGTCGAAAGAGCAAGTATTGAAATATTCTGATAAGTTTTATCTATTCTGATCCAGTCGGGTCGGGCTCCTCCCCGGCCCGGGAAGGACGTGATGTCCAGATCCGGCCCGACCCTTCGCCAGATCGAGTATTTTCTCGGCGTCGCGGAAGCATCGAGCTTTCGGGGGGCCGCGTCGCGCCTCGACGTGAGCCAGCCGACCCTGACCCATCAGGTCCTCGCCCTCGAAGAAGGCCTCGGGATCGAACTCTTCGAGCGCTCGCGACGGGGCACGACCCTGACGCCCGCCGGCCGGGAATTGCTGCCCCACGCCCGGCGGGCCGTCGAGGAGATACAGGGGCTCCGCGACCGGGCGCTGGCGCTGTCGGGCGAACCCGGCGGAACCCATCGCCTCGGCGTCACCGCGACCCTGGGCCCCTATCTCCTGCCCCACATCCTGCCGACGATCCATCGGCGATACGCGTCCCTCAAGCTCTACGTCCGCGAGGGAGCCCCACGGGACCTGGAGGCGGGCCTCGTCTCGGGTGGGCACGACCTGATTCTCACCTCCCTGCCCGTCGACGAACGGAGCCTGGCCGTGACCCCGCTGTTTCGCGAACCCCTCAAGCTCGTCATGTCCTCCGAACACCGCCTGGCCCGGAAGAAACGAATCGATCGTCGCGACCTCGCGGGAGAATCGGTCCTCACGATCGAAGAACATCACCACTTCCACCGGCAGATCGGACAGCTCTGCCATCGTCTCGGCGCGCGCATCCTCCGGGACTACGAAGGGACCAGCCTGGATACCCTTCGACAGATGGTCGTCATGGGAATGGGCGTGGCCTTCCTGCCGGCCCTCTACATCCGATCCGAGATCCATCGCCCTCGAGAGCTGCGGGTTTCAAGTGTCCACGGCGAGGAGATCCATCGAACCCACGCGCTGGCCTGGCGAAGCGCCTCGCCCGCCGGGCCGCTCTTCAAGGATCTGTCACGAGAGATCCGCCGTCTCGTCGAAAAGCGACTCGCACGGGAGGTCTCCGTCGTCGCGCCCTCTCCTGCTTCGAGACTCAGTCCCCGCTAGGGTCGACACCGCTCCGATCGACGGGCAGCCGGAACACGAAGCGGCTCCCCCGTCCGACCTCACTCTCGACCCGAACCGATCCGCCCATCGCGTTCACGAGGTGCTTCACGATCGACAATCCGAGCCCCGTGCTGCCCAGAGCGCGCGAGCGCGCCGCGTCGACCCGATAGAATCGTTCGAAGATCCGCTCGAGATCCTGACTCGGGATCCCGATCCCCGTGTCTTCGACGGATACCTCGATGAAGCCTTCGATCTCTTCGAGGGAAACATCGACGCGCGAGCCCGGGTTCGAATAGCGAGCCGCGTTGCTGAGCAGATTCGACAGGATCTGCTCGACGGCGCGGTGATCCGCCAGACACGGCGAAGTCTTCGCGAGATGGACATGGAGTCCGATGCCCGCCTGCTCGAAGCGCGGGGCGAAATCGCCAACGATCGTCTCGACGAGCCGAGCCGGATCGACCGCACGGATCTCGAGGCTCGAGAGCCCGCTTTCGATTCGAGACAGCGTGAGCAGATCATCGATCAGGCTCGACATGCGCTGGGCGTTCCGAACGATGATGTCGAGATGCTTCGAGAGATCTTCCTCCCCATCCGCCGCGTGACCGAGCGTCTCGGCGAACCCCAGGATCGCCGTGAGCGGCGTCCTGAGCTCATGGGAAGCATTCGCGACGAAGTCCCGTCGAATCGCATCGACCCGGCGCAGCTCCGTCACGTCGTGAAAAACGGCGACGGTTCCCGCCCGGGGTCCGTGCTTCGGGAAGCCGGAAGCATGCATCAACAGGATCCGCTTCTTCTCTGCGGAGACCTCGATCTCGCGTACGACGATCCCTTCGCTCGCCACCGACCGGAACGCTTCGTCGATCTCGGGGAACCGGATCACTTCGGGCAGCGTACGCCCGCTGAAACGCCCCCAGATCGAGAGCATCTCCCGCGCCCGTGGATTCGCGAGAACGATTCGACCAGCCTCATCGACCGCGATGACCCCTTCGACCATGCTCGAAAGAACGGCCTCGAGCCGCTCCTTTTCCCGCGTCGCCTCGTCCGCCGCATCCCGGATCTGCCGGGCCATCCGATTGATCGACGCAGCGATCTCTCCCCGCTCGTCTTTCGAGGTCCACCGAAGCCTTCGGCCCAAGCGGCCCTCCGCCAGCTCGCGCACGACGTCCCGAAGCTCGATGATCGGCCGCAGGCTGAACACGGAGAGCAGGTAGGACAACCCGAGCGCCATCGCGAACCCGACGATGACGGCCGTGAGCAGCACGCGCCTCAGCTGGCCGATGGCCGCATCGATCCGATCGGAACGAACCGCGACCCGAACGATGCCCTCGAGCGGCTCGACAGGGTCCTCGGGAACGCGGATCGCCACGTAGACGAGGGATCGCTTGACCGTATCGCTGTGCCGGATGCGACTCCCGCGCCCCTCTTTCATCGCGGCGATCACTTCGGGCCGGTCCGCGTGGTTCGGGAGCGTCGCGACCGCGTCACCCGCCACGCCCGAGTCCGCGATGACGCGTCCCCCCGCATCGATCAGCGTGAATCGCGCCCCCGTCTCCTTCGACGCGGCCTCGACGAGGCGCTGCAGGCCGGGACGATCGCCCTTCCGGTCGAATGCCTCCGGATCGACGGACAGGGCCAGCAGGCGCGCCTCGTGCTCGAGTCCGGTCTGGATGTTCTCCGTCGTGCGCGCACGCAGCCCCCGCTCGGCCAGCAGGCTGGTCGTTCCCACGACGACGAGAACGAGCAGGGCGAGGACACCCATGATCTTCAATTGGAACCGCGTCATGGCAGCGTCGATCCCCCATCTTGCGGGGCTTCGCCCGTCGTCGTGCTATTCCTCGAAGCGATAGCCGACTCCGCGGACCGTGTGGATGTAGTCCCCCGCCTCGCCGAGCTTTTCCCTCAGCCGCTTCAGATGGGTATCGACCGTTCGATGTGTCACGGCGACGTCGGCACCCCAGAGGTCGTCGAGCAGCTTCTCGCGGGTCAACACCCGGCCCGCACGGCTCATCAGAAGCTGGAGCAGCCCGAACTCCTTGGCCGTGAGCGCCACGTCCTTCCCCGCCACGCGGCAACGATGGCGACCGGGATCGAGCTCGAGAGAGCCGTGTGAAAGAGGGGACTCCGCATCGGTCGACGTCGACACGCGGCGACGCAACACCGCCTTGACGCGGAGCGCCAGCTCGCGGGAGCTGAAGGGTTTCGTCACGTAGTCGTCGGCACCGACCTCGAACCCGACGACCCGGTCGAGCTCCTCGGCACGGGCCGTCAGCATCACGACCGGCAGATCCGCCGTTTCCGATCGACTCCGGATCCGGCGGCAGACCTCGGTACCGGACACGTCGGGAAGCATCAGATCGAGTACGACGAGATCCGGCGGGTCCGCGGAGACCCGACCGAGCCCCTCCTTGCCGCTCGTGGCCGTTTCGACGTCAAAGCCCTCCTGCTGGAGTCCGAAACGGACGAGCTCGAGGATGTCGGGCTCGTCATCGATCACGAGGACCCGCGGGCTCATGATTCCAGCTTCCCCGCGTGCTTCAGATTGAGGGAGTCGACGACGAGAATGACGTCTTCGGCGATGTTGGTCGCGTGATCACCGACCCGCTCCAGGTTCCGGCCGACCAGGATGAACTCGACCGCCTGCTCGCAGCAACCGGGATCCTGTTTGATCGCCGCGACGGACGCCCGGAAGACCCGGCCCTCGTCTTCGTCGATCTCGTCATCCGTCGCGATCACCTGTCTGGCGAGTTCGGAATCGTAGTCGGCAAAGGCACGAAGCGCTCTGGCGAGGACCCGTCGACTGCCGCCCGCGAGGGCATCCAGCGAACGGGGCACGGGCTTCCGCTCGAACTCGCAGAGCCGGATCGAGCTCTGTGCGATGTTCCGCGCGATGTCACCGACCCGCTCGAGGTCCGTCGCCGCGGTCTTGATCGCGATCACCTGCCGAAGGTCCTGTGCGACGGGTGCTCGAAGCGCCAGGAACTCGAGGACCGCCTGATCGATCTCGACATCGAGCCGATCGATGGGCAGGTCGTCCTTCGCCACCTCCCGGGCCAGTCGGGGGCTCCTTTCCCAGAGACTCTGCAGAGCCTTCTCGAGAATCCGCTCCGCCAACCCGCCCATCCGCAGAACCTGCTGACGGAGCGGCTCCAGGCGTCTGGGGGTCGAAAGAGGCGTTCTCGAACTCAAGGGATCCCCTTCGCCGCGGGCGACCTTCGCGGATGCCGCGATTGGATACCACCCGATCGTGACGATCGTGTGACGAGATGATGGAGCATTGGCGAAACGGCGCAATCGGCGCTTCCCAAAGCGTCACGGGAACGTCACACGGTCGTCGCGCCGATCGCACGAAGGGTGTCTAGATTCCCGGCCTGGATCCAGAACCCAACTGTCACCATTCGCCCCGACCGCTCCGGCCGAACCGGGCGCGGAAGACGACGACAAGGGAGGGAAGACAGTGACATCGATCCGGCCGATCCGGACATTCCGCGCCATCGCCCTGGCCAGCGTCCTACCGCTGACCCTTCTTCTCGCACCCATCGACGCGGCTGCGCGAGATCAGATCCGGATCGTCGGCTCCTCGACGGTCTTTCCATTCTCGACGACGGTGGCCGAGCGGTTCGGCCGAACGACGGCCTTCAAGACACCGATCGTCGAGAGCACGGGTTCCGGCGGCGGGCTCAAGCTCTTTTGCGCCGGCCCGGGAGACGATACCCCGGACATCGCCAACGCTTCCCGCCGGATCAAACGCTCCGAGGTCGAGCTCTGTGCCCGGAACGGAGTCCGGGACATCGTCGAAGTCCGCATCGGTTTCGACGGAATCGTCGTCGCCCGGTCGAAGGTGAATCCCGTGCTCCCCCTGACCCGGAAGCAGCTCTTCCTGGCGCTGGCCCGGCGGGTCCCCGTCGCCGGCGGGATGGTCGAGAACCCGAACCGAACCTGGAAGGAGGTCGATCCGGGTCTACCCGATCGCGAGATCGAGGTCCTCGGGCCTCCCCCGACCTCCGGGACGCGCGATGCCTTCGTCGAACTCGCCATGGAGGGCGGCGCGAAACAGATCCCGATGCTCGCGACCCTCGCCAAGCAGGACAAGAAGGCGTTCAAGACGGCCGCCCATGCGATTCGTGAAGACGGCGCCTACATCGAAGCCGGGGAGAACGACAACCTGATCGTCCAGAAGCTCGAAGCGAATCCCAACGCCTTCGGGATATTCGGGTTCTCCTTCCTGAACCAGAACGTCGACCGGATCGAAGCGAGTCCGATCGACGGCGTCGAACCGACCTTCGAGAACATCGCGGCGGGCCGCTACCCGATCTCCCGCTCGCTCTATTTCTACCTCAAGAAGTCCCACGTGGGCCGGGTTCCGGGGCTCCGGGAATACATCGCAGAGTTCACGAGCGAACGCGCCGTGGGCCCCGACGGCTACCTCGCCGACAAGGGCCTGATTCCCCTGCCGGAGGCCGATCGACGGACCGTCCGCAAAGCCGCCTCGGCCCTCGAGCCCCTTCATCTCTAGACCCGGGGAGCCCGGCCTCGCGGCGGCATTCTTCGAAGTCCCTTCCCTTCCGAGAGGAGACCCTCCCGTCACCATGTTCCTTCTTGCAGCACTCAGTCTGGCAGGGATGACCGTCCTCGCGTTCCACGTCGGAAGACGGCGTGCGCTGTCGAAGGCGGGCGGGCGCTGGGGCTCTCTCCGATCCCTGCCGACGCAATACGGCTATTTCGTGGCCCTCTGGACGGCGCTGCCCGCATCGATCGCGGCCCTGGCATGGGGGACGCTCGGACAGAGGGCGCTCCCCTGGGCTGCCGAGAACGGGCTCGATGCGCGGATCCCGGGCCTCGTCCTCCTCCTCTCGACCGCCTGTGCCGGGCTCGCCTGGGCCGCCGCGAAGGTCGAACCTTCGTTCCCGGCCCGAGAGTCGACGGAACGGATCATTCGGATCCTCCTCTTTCTCTCCAGCGGCGTGGCGATCCTCACGACGATCGGAATCGTCCTCTCGCTCCTCTTCGAGGCACTCCGCTTTTTCGCGCTCGTCAGTCCCGTCGAGTTCTTCACCGGGCTGAGCTGGAGCCCCCAGACGAGTCTGCGATCGGATCAGGTCGGGTCCAGCGGCGCCTTCGGAGCCGTTCCGGTCTTCACCGGGACGCTGCTCATCACGCTCGTCGCCATGAGCGTGTCGATTCCGATCGGCTTGCTCGCGGCCATCTATCTCGGCGAATACGCCTCGCCGCGGGTTCGAAGCGTCGTCAAGCCGCTTCTCGAGATCCTGGCCGGCGTCCCGACGGTCGTCTACGGATTCTTTGCCGCCCTGAGCGTCGCGCCGATGATCCGCCGGTTCGGCGAGTCGGTGGGTCTCGACGTTTCCTCCGAGAGCGCCCTCGCGGCCGGGCTGGTGATGGGCGTGATGATCATTCCCTTCATCTCCTCCCTGTCCGACGATGCCATCGCAGCCGTGCCCCGGGCCATGAGAGACGGATCCCTCGCACTCGGTGCGACCCGATCCGAGACGGTCAAGAAGGTACTGCTGCCCGCTGCCCTTCCGGGAATCGTCGGCGCCATCCTGATGGCCGTTTCCCGTGCGATCGGTGAAACCATGATCGTCGTGATGGCCGCCGGCCTCGCAGCTCGCCTCACGGCGAATCCCCTGTCCGCGGTGACGACCGTCACGGCTCAGATCGTGACACTCCTGATCGGAGACCAGGAGTTCGACAGCGCCAAGACCCTCGCCGCCTTCGCGCTCGGGCTCACCCTGCTCGTGCTGACCCTCGGCATCAACCTGATCGCGCTCGAGACGGTCCGACGGTTCCGGGAGCAGTATGAGTAGCGCAGGCGCATCGGATCTTCGCGCGACCGCGCTGACCGGCCGGGCCCGACGACGGCTCGCCCGGCGACATCGCGCGGAAAAGCGCTTCCGGGCCTACGGCTTCGGCGCGATCGCCATCGCGCTGGGCATCCTCATGCTGCTCTTCGCGAGCATCGTGATCGGGGGCTGGGGTGCGTTCTTCCGCAGCGAGGCGACCCTCGAGATCCGTTTCGATGCCGAGCGCATCGATCCGGACGGTCTCCGGAAACCCGACGTGCTGGCGACCGGCGACTATGGTGGCCTGGTCCGGGATGCCCTGGAGCGCCTCTTCCCCGACGTCGCCGGCCGCCGGGCGAAGCGAGCGCTCCGCAGGCTGATGAGCCGGGGCGCCGCCTACGATCTCCAGAAGCGCGTTCTGGACAACCCGGCGCTGATCGGCCAGAGCGCGAGCATCCCGCTTCCGCTCTCCGACGAGGCCGATCTCTACGTGAAGGGAAGGATCTCACCCGATCTGCCGGAGACCGAACGCACGCTCTCGGATCGTCAGATCGCGTGGTTGGACGCGCTTCGGGAGCGGGGACGGATCCATACGGGCTTCAACCCGGGCTTCTTCAGCAGCGGTGACAGCCGGGAGCCCGAGCTCGCCGGAATCGGGGGCGCCCTCGTCGGCTCGCTCATGACGCTCTTCGTCGCCCTCATTCTGTGTTTTCCGCTCGGGGTGGCCGCGGCCGTCTACCTCGAAGAGCTCGCCCCGGAGACCCGTTGGACCCGGCTGGTCGAAGTCAACATCAACAACCTCGCCGCCGTGCCCTCGGTGATCTTCGGCGTGCTCGGGCTCGCGATCTTCCTCGGGACCTTCGGCTTGCCCCGATCCGCCCCATTGGTCGGCGGCCTCGTGCTCTCCCTGCGTACGCTGCCCATCATCATCATCGCTTCGCGCGCCTCCCTCGCCGCGGTACCGCCCTCCATCCGATCGGCCGCCATGGCGATCGGCGCCTCGCCGATCCAGGTCGTCGCCCACCACGTGGTTCCCAACGCTCTCCCGGGCATCCTGACCGGGACGATCATCGGCATGGCCCAGGCGCTCGGAGAGACCGCTCCGCTGCTGATGATCGGCATGGTGGCCTTCGTGGTCGACATTCCGACCGGCATCACGGACCCGGCCACGGTCCTTCCCGTGCAGATCTATCTCTGGGCCGATTCCCCCGAACGGGCTTTCGTCGAGAAGACGGCCGGTGCGATCATCGTGCTGCTCGCTTTCCTCGTTTCCATGAATGGAACCGCCGTATGGTTGAGACAACGCTTCGAGAAGCGCACATGAGCTCTTCCGTTCTCCGTGAAAGGGCCTTTCCCATGACGCGTTCCGTCGAGCCGTCCGCCCCACCGACAGCCGATCCGCACGAAGAGGAACCCAATGGAGCCCGGGCGACGACGACGGTCGGCGAACCCCGGGCGCGCGTCCGGGCGATCGGCCTGAACGTCTTCTATGGCGAGAAGCAGGCCCTGTTCGGAATCGACCTCGCGATCCCGCCCAACCAGGTGACCGCCCTCATCGGCCCTTCCGGCTGCGGAAAGTCGACGTTCCTCCGCTGCGTCAACCGGATGAACGACGTGATCCCGACTTGCCGCACGACCGGTCGGATCGAACTCGACGGCGCCGACCTGAACTCCCCTTCGATCGACGTCGTCCAGCTCCGTGCCGAAGTCGGGATGGTCTTCCAACGTCCGAACCCCTTCCCCAAATCGATCTACGACAACGTCGCCTACGGACCCCGGATCCACGGCCTCGCGGAGACCCGCGCAGAGCTCGACGACATCGTCATGGGGAGCCTGGAGCGGGCGGGTCTGTTGAAGGAGGTCGAGGATCGGCTGACCGAACCCGGCACGAGCCTTTCGGGCGGTCAACAGCAGCGGCTCTGCATCGCCCGCGCGATCGCCGTGAAGCCCCGGGTCATCCTGATGGACGAGCCCTGCTCCGCTCTCGACCCGATCGCGACGGCCCGGATCGAAGAGCTGATCGACGAGCTGCGAGAAAGCTATACGATCATCATGGTGACCCATTCGATGCAGCAGGCCGCCCGGATTTCCCAGCGAACGGCCTTCTTCCACCTCGGCCGGATCATCGAGGAAGGCGAGACGGAGCAGATCTTCACCGATCCCCACGAGGAACGGACCCAGGACTACATCACGGGACGCTTCGGCTGAAGCCTTCCGCACGCCGCTTCGTCCGCCCTGTCCGGGGAGACCCCTTCTTCGCCGGCAGACCGGCCGGATCCCGACCACGACCGGCCTTCCCCGGCCGAACACGGGAAACCGATCGGCGATCAGGAATCACCCGCCGACCGATCCTCCGTCGTCAGCTCGGCGATGACGCCGAAATGATCCGTCGGCCAGATGCCGTCATCGCCTTCGTTGCAGACGACCCGGCACGACTCGATGCGTCCGACCCCCGCCCGACCCGGGAGCCCCGCGAAGACGTAGTCGATCCTGCGTCTCGGCTCGTTCTCGACCCGCGCGTACGGATTCCGGTTCGACCAGGTGATGCCCCGGCCCTCTTCGCCGGGCGCGGCATGGTCCCCCGCGACCTCCCAGGCATCGAGGAAGGCGACGCTCCTGCCCCCGATCGAATGCAGCCCCTTCAAGTAGCGGATCTCGTCGGAATCCGGCTCGGCATTGAAGTCCCCCGCGATGATCGGCGGAAACCCGTTCCTCGGCCGCCTGCGCCAGGCGAGATCCGCGACCTCCACGACCTGCTTCTCACGAATGAACCCGTGGTTGAACTGCCAATGGAGATGGGTGCAGGTGAATCCGATCGGACCATGGGGGCTGTCGACCGTCACCGAAAGCGCCGCGCGAGTCTCCCAGTCACCCCGGTCCGGAAGCTGGACCTCCTCCCGATCGAGGATCGGCCAGCGACTGGCGATCGCGTTTCCGAAGCGCAGATGCTTGCGGTCGGGCAGGACCATCGCGGCGCCGAAATCCGTCTCGTAGGGACGATCGCCGATGATCTCGCGGGCCTGATCCACGCCGTCCCCGACGAGGATCTCCTGGAACCCGATGAGATCGGGCTGAAGGCGATCGATCCAGCGCGAGATCAGCGGCGCACGCGCGTGCCACGGGCCCTGGTCGTGCCAGACATTGAGCGTCAGGACTTTCAGCGACATGACCCGAACCTAGCACCCGGAGGCGCCCGGGGCTGCGATCCGGCGGATCCGAGAAGGCCCGGCCCCCGGTCTCGCGGCCCCCCCTCCGATCGGCTACGACTTTCCGGAGCGTGCCGCGCACGAGAATGGCCAGGAGACCCGGACCTTGTATCCCGGAACCCATGCAGAACAGAGGCCCGATCACCCGGCCATCGTGATGGGTCGAAGCGGGGAGGTCGTCACCTACGCGGAACTCGAAGAACGTTCCAACCGCCTCGCTCGCCACTGGCGATCGATCGGCCTGCGCGAGGGCGATCACGTCGCGGTCTTCGCTGAAAACCATCCCCGCTACATGGAAGTCGTCTGGGCCGGATTGCGGTCCGGTCTCTACGTGACCGCGATCAACAGCTTCCTCACGGCGCCCGAACTCGCCTACATCCTGAACGACTGCGAGGCCCGAGCCTTCGTCACCAGCCGAGCCCGGGCCGAGATCGCATCCCGACTCCAGGAAGACGACGCCATCCCCGGAGTCCAGGACCGGCTGATGATGGACGGGACCGTTCCGGGGTTCCAATCGTACGAAGACGCCCTCGCCGCCTCGTCGGGCGAGCGCCTCGAGAAGGAAACGCTCGGAACGACGATGCTCTATTCCTCCGGGACGACGGGGCGGCCCAAGGGCATCATGCGCCCGCTGCTTTCGATTCATCCTTCGGAGTTCCCCAACCCGAAGCCCTACGGCCCGCTCTACGGCTACGACCGGGACATGATCTACCTCTCGCCCGCGCCGATCTACCACGCGGCGCCCCTCGCCTTCGTCAACGCGACACTCGCCTGGGGCGGAAGCGTCGTCATGATGGAGAAATTCGATGCCGCGACGGCGCTCGCGCTGATCGAGAGACATTCCGTCACCCACAGCCAGTGGGTGCCGACCATGTTCAGCCGGCTCCTGAAGCTGCCCGCCGAAGTACGCGAGCGATACGACCTTTCGAGCCATGTCTGCGCGATTCACGCCGCTGCGCCGTGTCCCGTACCGGTCAAGCGCGAGATGATCGAATGGTGGGGACCGATCCTGCACGAATACTATGCTGGCAGCGAAGGCAACGGCAGCACGGGCATCACCAGCGAGGAGTGGCTCGAAAAGCCCGGCTCCGTCGGCCGGATTCGAGCCGGGGCCCTCCACATCGTCGACGAGAACGGGAACGACCTTCCCCCAGGAGAAGAGGGCGCCGTCTATTTCTCGGGCGCCGGCCTTCCCTTCGAGTACCACAACGCGCCGGAGAAGACCGCGGAATCCCGCCTCGATGGCGGCCGAACGACCCTCGGCGATGTCGGCTACGTCGATGAGGACGGCTACCTGTTCCTGACCGATCGGAAGGCCTACATGATCATCTCGGGCGGGGTGAACATCTACCCACGCGAGGTCGAAGATCGACTCATCACCCATCCCAAGGTCGCCGATGTCGCCGTCTTCGGCGTCCCGAACGAAGACTTCGGCGAAGAGGTCAAGGCCGTCGTCCAGACGATGCCCGACGTCCACCAGGACGAGAACCTCGCCGACGAACTGCTCGCCTGGTGCCGTGAGGATCTCGCGGCCTACAAGGTCCCGCGCAGCATCGATTTCGTGGAGGAACTCCCCAGGCTTCCGACGGGCAAGCTCTACAAGCGGATCCTGCGAGACCGCTATTGGGGAAAGAACGACTCGCGAATCGTCTGATCTCTTCCCGAAGGCCCTTCAGACCAGGAGGACCGGGGGTGCCGCCCCCTCGTGCAACGCGAGCACCTCCGCGAACCCGGCGGCCAGGCATTCACCAAAGAGGTCCGGGTCGGTCACGGCGGCGAGATCGACGTTCACGCCGATACAACACATCTCCCCGTGCGTGAGCAGCGTGACCATCGTCGCACAACCCGGCAGGGGCCCGAACCCGTAGAGCCGCTCGATCCGAGCCCCGGCGATGTAGAGCGTCTCGCGGAACCCGGGGACGTTGCTCGCCTGGAGATCATTCGAGGCGGTGAGCCCGCTCGCAAGGCTACCGAGCAGCGGCGCGGGGAGGCGGGCGAGGGCCGGGGCGAGAAGGGTCAATCCGTCGAGGGCCGGCTCGGCCCGAAGAGAACGGATGATCTCGCCGATGGCCGCGACCCTCTTTCCCGGATCCGCGATTCCGACGGGACCCGCGAAGCGCGCTCCCGCGAACTTGTTCCCACCTTCTTCATCGCCCTCGCGGCGGACGGAGATCGGAATCGCGACGGGCATCTCCTTGATCGAATAGCCGAGCTTCGCGTGGTACATCCGGAAGGCCCCGAGCAACGACGCCAGATAGACGTCGTTGATCGTGGCGCCGACCGCCTTCGCGGCGGCTCGGAGATCCGCGAAAACCACGTCGAGAGCCATGAAATGCCAGGACAGGCTCCGCTTGTAGAGCAGCGGTGATCCTTCGACGTCGGGATTCGCCGCGATCCGCCTGAGCGATTCGACGAAACGCGTCACGTCCCGAATCGTCTGCCCCGGCCGCGTCACCGCATGCACGACCCCCTCGAGCCCCCTGGCGAGGCCGGCCGGCGCCGACCGGGCGTCGCGGCTCAACTGTTCCACGAGCAGATCGGTCGGACTGATCCATTCCGGTGTCGGCGCCTCGGGCTGAGGTTTGTCGGGATCGTGTTCCCGCGTTCTCGAATGCAGCTTCGCGAAGAGCTGGAAGCCCCCCAGTCCGTCGGTGGTCGAATGGTGAAGCTTCACCAGAAGTCCCGCCCGACCCTCGGGCAGCCCCTCGATCAGGACGGCCTCCCAGGGCGAGCGGGCGCGATCGAAGGGCGTCATCGCGATCTGTTCCGCCGCCTCGAAGACCTCGCGCCAACCACCCCCTTCGGTCAAGCGGATCCGGCGGACGTGATAGTGGAGATCGAAATCGGGATCGTTCACCCAGCAGGGGACCCCGATCCCGAAAGCCGGCTCGACGACCTTCTGGCGGAATCGAGGGGCCATCCGGGAGCCCCAATCACAGGCTGCGACGAAGCGGTCCCAATCCGGCATCTGATCGAGCACGGCCAGGGAGCAGATCGTGGAACGCATGCGGGGATCGGCCTCCGCTCGCCACATCAGCGCTTCGATCCCGTTCATCTCCCGAGAGCGGGCCCAATCGAGCGGCGCGGCCCCGGGGTCCCGGCCGGTGACCTCGTCCTGCTTCGCGCCCGACGCGCCCATCAGCGGGACACCAGATGCATGATCCGGGGATGCGATCCCCGAATCCATCCGATCAGGGCATCGGACCAGCCGTATTTCTCTCGAAACCCGCGGGTCAGTCGCTCTCTGGCCGATTCGTCCTCGACGAACTCGACCCGAAGAGGATACTCCTGCCCGCCGATGCGAAGCGTCAGCTCTCCGTCGCGAACGACGTTGCCGCCCCAGGTCGTATTGCCGGTCCGCACGTATCCTTCGCCGTCCTGAACCAGCAGCCAGACCGTCGTCTCTCGGGCCGCGCCATCCTGGTCCTTCGTCAACACCTCGACGGTCTCGACATCGGCCACGCCATTCCAATCCGGCATCCCGGCCAGGGCCGTCGCCCCCAGCGGACCGCCGACGAATGCCACGACGAGGAGGAGAATCCATTCCAGGGACCTCGACGACCCAACCGTCCGGGCCGATCGGCTCCCATCGATCACGCGACTCATCGGGTTTCCTCCTCCGGACCAGGCTCGACAAAGCCAGCCCAGCTCGACATGTACTCGATGAACTTCTCTCCGAGTCCCTCCTGCCGAAGATAGTCCGCCGACACCGGTGTTTCGATCGCCGTGAAATCCGGGTCCGATCGAATCCGCTCGGGAAGATCGTGATGGAGGATGGCGGCCCGACCGGGCAGGACGAAGTCGACCCCCCCCTCGAGGCAGGACCGGACGTCCGCCCCGCCCCGGATCCTGCCAGCCACCCCGAGTCTCACCTCCCCGCGTTCCAGCTCGGAAAAGATCGACAGCAGACTCCGCCCGCGCCAGGCCTCTTCCGCCGGTTCCTTGAAGACGTCCCACAGAGACATGTCGAGAAAATCAATGCTCGCCTCCCCGAAAAGCCGCTCGGCGAGACGACGC
>DRKE01000301.1 GCA_011051925.1 Deltaproteobacteria bacterium | reverse complement strand
GACAATCCGCGGGCAGATCGCGAACGGGGACGCCGAGAGGACAGACGTCGAGGGCACGCTGTTCCGCGAAGAAGGTCGCGAGGGAATTCATCCGCTCGTCCCCCTTCGCATGCAGGAAGACGCCGGCGGCGAGTCCACCGAAGGGGTCCGCAGCCATCGTACGGTTGCGCGTCGCGAGGGATCCGATCGGCCGCGTCGGGATCTCGCCGTCTTCGAGGTCACGCAGGACGACGTTCTTGTGGCCGTAGTGGTTCTCCGGGGTCGTCCCGACCTGCGTCCATTCCCAGCCGAGGAAGGCGACGGTATCGGGCTCGGTCCCGGGACCGGAAACCGCATTGCAGGCCCGGATCGAGTCGACCGTCTCGCGCCAGTGGAGTGGCGAGACGGTCTCGGCATGGTCGTTGATCGACCAGAAGTCGAGGGCGGAGCAGAAGCGCGCGAAGTCGCAGGCGTCCGCCGGCGGATGGGATCCCTCGCCGCCCTGCATGGGGAGGCTGATCAGGAAGGCGTCGAAGGAGAAGGTCGAATGGACGTGGAGATCGCCGAAGAGGATCTGCTTCGGTCGTGGTACGAGCAGCTCGTTCGCGGCATGGGCGATCTCGGACTCGCGTGCGCGAACGACCTCCGCCGGTCGCGTCTCGGCCGTCACGACCCCGGGCGGCTCGTGATGGCCGAGGCCGCCGTTGCTGACGTACTTGAACCAGACGCCGAGTGCGAGAACGAGGCCGACGACGACGAGGGCGATGATGCGGGCCAAGGCGGATCCTCCAGCTGCGGCCGGCGCTCTCCCTGGACGCCTGGAGACGGCTCCGATGGGAGGGCTCCGAAGGCAGGTGAGGGCCGACCGGGAGCGCGACGGTATCACAACGGGCGACACGCTGCCCCCGCGGGATCCGGGTCTTCGGGGGCCAGCGAAGGGGCATCCAGGCGCGGAGGGAGGTTGCCGATCCAGACTTCGTGACTAACTTCCCGGGTCATGGGGGCGATCTGGCTTCGACGGGTTGAAGAAGTCGGACGTTGCGTGTCGAGGTCGTCACCAACCTCGTTAAACCGGTGCAATTATTGGTAATTCATAACTGCCGATGATAACTACGCTCTCGCTGCCTAACTAACCCTTAGGAACTAGCGACATCCGTCCATGACGTCCTCTAGTGGGTCGCGGATGCAATCAGAGGACTGGCTTCCGAGCGCTGCTCGGCCGTATCCGGAAGCGAGATCACGTCGAGCTAGGGTCTGCTGGGTCCGTCTCTGCACCGGGCAGCCCCGAAATCAAGCGGAGACTACACACGTAGACGCGTTCGGGTGACGCAATGCGGACGCGGGTTCGATTCCCGCCGCCTCCACCATTTTTCCCGCCGCCTGATCGGGGCTCAGCGATCGGCTGGCCGTTGATCGTGCGATCTGGTTGGTGAAGGGAGTCGCCTGACCATGACGGAATGCCTGGCGGACATCGCGAAGCGGATCGAGAGCCAGCCATGGAATCGCCCGGGTACGGACAAGACCTGGGTCTTGAACGCAATGGCGACCCATCTGCAGTTCCGGCAAGAGATCCGCAAGGCGAAACGTGTCGGAAGGCGTTAGCGGACTTGCCCGTGCATTGGCTGCCTTAGGCGAGGCGGGTGTCGACTTCGTCGTTGTCGGCGTGGGCGGGATCAACTTCTACGCACGAACGGCTTCGGATGCGCTTGCGACACTCGATGTGGGCGCGTTACTGGCCCCGTGATCGAGAATCTCTCCGGGGCGCTCTCGGTCTTGTCGGCCCTGGGATATGAATTCGAGGCTGGAGGCGAGCCATTCATCGATCTGGACGATCGATTGGTCCTTCGTCGAATCCTCGCGAGCGGGGCCTCGCTCAGCGCGATCCATCGCGAGGCGGGCGAGATCGATCTCTAGACATCGATTCCCGGATTCGAGTATGCGGACCTGGCCGCCGACGCGGCCACATTCGAAGTCGCTGGCACGTCGATTCGGGGTGGGCCGGCTCGAGAAGCTCTTGCGATCGAAAGAGGCCTGTGGCCGCCCGGCCGGAGGAACGTCGAAGGCGCGCGCGGCGGCCGCTCCGGGTCAGGGCCGCGCGAGCGGCGCGACCTCGGGCCACGCCTCCTTTCCGTTCGTGCGCAACATTCCGATCGCGGCGGGCGGTGCCCAGGCGTCGACCGCGGCGGCGTAGCTCGGCCGCGCCTTCACGCGCGCGAACCAGTCGGCCAGTCGCGGCCTTGCCGCGGCATCCAGCAGCGGGTCCATCGCCAGGTGCTCGAGCCGCAGCACGTAGGGCAGCAGCGTGGCGTCGGCCAGGCCGAAGCTGTCGCCGACGATCCAATCGCGGTCGCGGAGCGCCTCCTCCATCCGGTCGAGGGTCCCGATGAAGACGGCGAGCGCCCCCTGGAACTCGGGCGCCCGGACTCCCTTCTCGATGACGCTGCGACGGGTGGCCCGTTCGACGGGATCCTGGATGCCGGCGATGTTGGCTTCGCGGACCTCGGGGGGTGCCTCCAGGATCGCCTTGCGCGGTCCGATCGCGAACGTGACGGTGGGTGCAGCCGGGTGGAGCACCTCGTCCGCGTGCTTCAGCCATGCATCGGTCGCATAGCGCCCGAGCGCGTCCGAGGGACGCATCGGACACGCCGGAAACGCATCGTCCAGGTACTTGATGATCAACGACGACTCGATGAGAACCCGGCCGTCGTGCACGAGGGTCGGCACGACGTGGTGGGGGTTGAGCTTCACGTACTCGTCCGCGTGCTGCTCTCCGGCCATCAGGTTCACCTCGTGCGAGGTGAACGCGATCCCCTTCTCCTCCAGCACGAGACGCACCTTCTGCGAGCAGGTCGAGAGGCCGAAATGGTGGAGCTCGATCATCCGGAATCTCCTCCAGGCGGACCGCCTTCATGAAGCGCTCGAGCGCGTCGATGTGTTGCTACGGCGTCGTCAGACCCGGGTCCCTCTCGCCGAAGAGCGCGCTGCTGGTGCTCATCGTTCGCATCGACAGACGGTCCGCGCCGAGCGCGTCCCAGGTCTCGATCTCTCGACGCCAGCGCTCCGGGCCATCACCGTAGCCCGTCAACGCCTCGGTGCCGAACCCCCCGCGCCAGCGGCTAGCCCGGAAATCTCACGAGAAAAAGCACACCGCGCTCTCCAAACCTGCTAAGTGATCGTTGTCAAAGACGAATCGCTTGGCTGGGGAGGTGAGCGCGGTGCAGACGGACTGTAGTTCGGATCGGGAGGTATTTCAGGGCCT
>DRKE01000300.1 GCA_011051925.1 Deltaproteobacteria bacterium | reverse complement strand
CGTTCGTCTTCGGGTTCTCGTTCGTGGAGCGTCCGGAAGATCGCGGCCGCCTCCTCGCTCTGGCCCAGGGAATCCAGCAGGATCCCGGCCCGCCGCAGGTCGAGGGCGACGGCTTCCCGCGAGTCGTCTTCGAGCTGCTGCCTTCGCGTATCGAGGAGTTGCACGAGTTCCGCATAACGCCCGGCGGATTCGAGGAGTGCTTCGAGTCTTTCCTGCGCCTCGGGTGGGGCCCCGGGCAGCTCGACGAGCTGCCAACGGACGACGATGGCCGCGTCGAGGTCGCCGATGGGATCCTGCAGGAGCGAGGCCAGTTCCTCGAGTGCCTCGGCCTTCTCCGCTTCGGGAGAGACGTCGCAGAGACGCCGCAGGGATCGGACGAGATCCTCGGCCCGCTCGAGTCGGCGATAGGCTTCACAGAGGGCACCGAGCGTCTCCCGGGAACCGGGCTCCGCTTCCAGGGCCTTCTCGAGCGCTTCGCAGGCGCGATGCTCGTCCCCGCGCGCGAAGTGGAGTTCGGCCAGGCGTCGCAGGATGGGCGTCCGGGCCGCCCCCGTGACTCGTTTCGCGAGCTTGCGGCGGGTCTTGATCTCGTCGTCGATCCGATCGAGCAGGGCCTCGAATTCCGCCCGGGCCTCGAGGGCTTCGAGGGACTCCGGGGCAGCGGTCGTCCAGCGCACGGCCCAGCCGAGGGCTTCCTCGTTCCTTCCCTGTTCGCGGAGGATCGGAATCGCGATCCCGGCGAGATCGGTGATCGTGTCGGGGTCGCTCGTCTGTTCGATTTCGCGCTCGCAGATCTCGAGCAGCAGCACCGGATCGCCCGAGTCCTCGGCGATGCGTCGCAGCCCGAGGAGCGCATGTCGACAGTCCGCTTTCTCGGCGAGCGCCGTTTCGAAGAGCGAGCGCGCCCGCTCGGGATCCTCGAAATGATCGAGCAGGAGCGTGCCGAGTCGGGCGGCCACGGAACCCCTGGCCGAGCCCCCGGACGCCACGAGGGCCGTCTCGAGGATCTCCCGGAGCGAATCCCAATCGTCGCGCTTGCGGCAGCTTCGCTCGAGGGCGGCCAGGGTGTCCTCTTCGGTCGGCTCGAGTGCGAAAGCCCGGCGCCAGGTGGACTCGGCGAGGGTCGGCTCGCCGAGATCCTCCTCCTGGATTCGCGCGAGTTCCCGCAGACGGGCTGCACGCCGGGGGCGCTCGTCCTCGCTGCCCTCGAAGGCCGTCAGGGTCTCGAGCACTTCGGCCAGTTCCCGCTTGGAGCCCGATTCACGCAACAGGTCGGCCTGGAGGACGAGGAGTCGGATGTCGTCGGATTCGTCGCTGCCGCCCAGGGCCTGGGCCCGACGCAGGGCCGCGAGGGCCGCTTCGCCATGCCCGAATTGCGAATGCAGTTCCGCGGCCTCGATCAGGACGCTTCGAGGAGCCTTCTCCCCCGTGATCGCCATGATCTTCTCGAGGGTCTCGAGCAGCGCGTCCCGATCCCCATCGGCGCGTTCGACCTCTGCCACGGCCAGCAGGACGGAGATTTCATCGCCAGCCAGTTCCATCGCCCGGTCGGTCCATGCGCGGGCCCGGGCAGGACAATCGAGATGGTTCAGCTGGAGCTGGCTGGCTTCGATCGCGATGGACGCGCGACGTCGAGCGCCCGCGGCCAGATCGAATCGGCGTTCGAGGAGATCGGAAACGGCTTCCCAGTCCTCGTCCGCCGTGGCCAGGAGCAGGGCCCATTCCACGGCGGGTGGCTGGAAGGGATCGTCCTCGAGCGCCTGTCGGAAGCAATCCCGGGCACGATCGGGCTGGCCGAGTTCGGTCGCGAGAAGCGTGCCCAACGCGATCCAGACCGGGGCCCGCTCGGGGCCGCGAAGGCGGTTGGTCAGCCGATCCAGGATTCCGGCCGCTTCCTCGAGTCGGCCCGCCTCCTGGTGCAGCGCGGCCAATCCTTCGAGGGCAGCGGGAAAATCAGGGTCCGATTCGAGGGCCCGCTCATAGGCCCGACGGGCTTCTTCCGAATCCTCCAGGCGATGCTGCCAGGTCTGTCCGAGTTCGGTTTCGAAGGCAGCGCGTTCGTAGGGCGGCATCGGCAGAGCGCTTTCGAGTTCGGCGATCTGCAGGACGAGGTCCCATTTCTCCTCACGCTCGTGGATGCCTCGCAGCTGTCGCAGGGCGGGTCGGTTCGTCGGATCGAGTCGAGCGAGGGTCCAGTAGACCTCGCTTGCCGCCTCGGGATCGAGGATGCGTTCTTCGAGGATCTGCCCGAGGCGGAAGAGGAGCGGAGCCTGCTGTGCCGGGTCCTCGGCGACGCTTGGCGCGGCGATCCGATTGCGATAGATCGCGACGAGGGACGCCCAATCGCCGTTCAGGAAGAAATACTCCTCCAGCGCCTCGAAGGCCCGGCGGTCGTCGGGGTTGCTTGCGAAGATCTTCTGTTGCGCGTCGAGACCCTGGGCCAAACCTGCCTCTCGTGAACGAGGATCGGGGGTTTTCCGGACTCTCTATCGACACGCAGGGGCTCGGCCTTGACGACGGATTTCGTTGTGGATCCGGTTGGATCGGGAGGGAATCGCGGGTGGGAGAAGCAGGCGCGGGACGATTCGTTCGGGGCGGATCTCCCTCAGATGAAGGGGTTCTGGCCGGGCTCGTCGCGGAATGCATGGATCACGGCTGGGGGCGCTCCCAGATCGCGGCCGCCCTGGCCGCCCGGGGCGCGCGTGTCCGACTGGTGGTCGAGACCGGGCGCGGCCCCGTCGCCTTCCTGCTGGCCCGCCGGATCGTCGACGTGCTCGAGATCGACCTGGTCGGAGTCCACCCCGACCACCGTCGCCGGGGAATGGCGCGTCAGCTGCTCGAAACGTTGATTGCGGAGGAGTCTGCGGCGGGTCTTGCCGAGGCGCGGCTGGAGCTGGCGGCTTCGAACGGCACCGCGCGGCGCCTCTACGAAGGGCTCGGTTTCGTGGTCGTGGGAAGCCGTTCACGCTATTACCCCGACGGCGACGACGCCCTGCTGCTCGCCCGTTTTCTCCGGGAAGGAACCGCCAGTCGATGAAGTGCGCGATCGAATCCGACGCCCAGCCGGTCCGCGCCCATGCGCGTGTCCTGGCGAATCGTCAGGAGGGCAATTGCCGGCGCCTGTCCCTCGGCGTGCCCTCGTGGCCGGGGTCGAACCCCGGGCAGTTCGTGATGATCGGCGCGGGGGTCGAATCGGCCGTGGTGCGGCGCGATCCCCTGCTGCCCCGACCGATGGCCGTCTATCGGGATCCGGGGCCGTTGCCGGGGGCGGGAGGCGGGGAGATCGAGTTGCTCTACCGGGTCGTCGGGCGGGGTACGGCGCTGATGGCCGAGGCCCTGCCGGGACAATCGATTCCCCTCGTGGGCCCCCTGGGCCGTGGTTTCCCCATCGAGGCCCATGCGGGTCCCGCCCTTCTCGTCGGTGGCGGGTCGGGGATCGCCTCCCTCTACGAGCTGGCCCGGGCGCTCCGGAACGCCGGCCGGGACGTCGTCGTCCTGCTGGGTGCACGGACCCGGGCCGATCTGATCGGCCGGGGGGATTTCGAGGAGCTCGACGTCGAGCTGGTCTGTACGACCGAGGATGGCAGCGACGGGATCCTGGGGCGGGTGACGGAGCCCCTGGCGGAACGGCTCGCCGATCGGGGCGCTGAGACAACGCTATTCGCTGTCGGGCCGACGGCGATGATGCGGGCCTGTGCCGACCTGGCGGAGGCCCGTTCGGTGTCCTGTCTGGTTTCGCTCGAGAACCCGATGGCCTGCGGCTTCGGGGTCTGCCTCGGGTGCGCGGTCCCGAGAAGCGGGGGGGGCTTCTCGTTGGTGTGTCGGTCCGGTCCGGTCTTCGATGCCCGGGAGATCGATTGGGAGGGGCTGCCTTGAGCGGGGCCGAAGGCGGGTCGACCGCGGCCGAGGGAATCGATCAGCGGGTCGAGTTCGCGGGCATCGCCCTGCGCAATCCCGTTCTGACGGCGTCGGGGACCTTCGGGTACGGAACGGAATTCGCGCCCTTTCTCGACCTCGGATCGATCGGCGGATTCGTTGCGAAGAGTCTCACCCTCGAGCCGCGCTTCGGGAATCCGCCCCCGCGGATCGCGGAGACCCCGGCCGGGATGCTCAACGCGATCAGCATCGAGAATGTCGGCGTCGAGGCCTTTCTCGATGAGAAGCTGCCGGCCCTTCCCGAGGCGACCGTCGTCCTTGCCAGCGCCTTCGGAACCGACCCCGGCGCCTATGCCGAACTCGCGGCCCGCGTCTCCGAGCATCCCCGGATCGCGGGCATCGAGATCAACGCCTCCTGCCCGCACGTGAAATCCGGGGGCATCGAGTTCGGCCAGGACCCGGTCCTGCTCGCCGAACTCGTCCGCGCCGTGCGGGCCGCGACGGCGCGTCCCCTGATCGTGAAGCTGTCTCCCAACGTCACGCGCATCGCCGACATGGCCCGGGTCTGCGAGGCGGAGGGGGCGGATGGCGTCTCGCTGATCAATGCCGTGCAGGCGATGGAGGTGGATGTCGAGCGTCGACGCCCCGTCCTCTCGAACGTGCTGGGCGGGCTGTCGGGGCCGGCGATCCGGCCGATCGCCTTGCGGATGGTCTGGCAGGTCGCCCAGGCCGTCGGAATCCCGATCTGCGGGGTGGGTGGGATCACGGGGGCCGAGGATGCCGTCAAGTTCATGCTCTGCGGGGCGAGCGCGATCCAGGTCGGGACGCTGAACTACCTCGACCCTTCCGCCGCGGGAAGGATCGCCACGGGGATCGCGGAATATGCCCGGCGCCAGGGCTTCGAAAGGGTGGCGGACCTGACGGGGGCGCTGGAGGCCCCTCGGGGATAGGGGCCGCAGGGCGCAGCTTGCTTGCCATCCACCTGTCATTCATTTAATTTGCGCGGGCTTTCGGGGTGTTTCGTGCCTCGCCAGTACAGCTTTTCGGGTCGATCGGCGTGTGGCAACCGGGTTGGACGAAGCCCGGTGGACTGTGACGTGCCGATTCGAAGCCGCCGGGAAAGTGGGCGTTTCGTCCGCTTTTTTTGTTTTGGAGCCGGGGAGGGTTCCGCGCTCCGGGAAGGGGCGGATGCAGGGGCGGCAGGGGTGACAGGGGCGGAGAGTCCGCCGAAGCGCTGGATCGACGACGCGGGATGAAGGCAGCGGAAGCCAGGGAAGCGACGGGGATCGACGGACGGTCGGAACCCGTCCGCAGTCGGGAAGTCAGGCAGGTCGGTCAACAGGCAGATCAGTCAACAGGGAGGCGAACGCATCTATCGGGACATTCCGGAAGAACTCCGCACCCTGATCGAGCCCGTCGTCGACGAGCACGGATGTGAGCTGGTCGACGTGGAGGTGGCGAGAAACAGGGGGACGGGGCTGCTCCG
>DRKE01000299.1 GCA_011051925.1 Deltaproteobacteria bacterium | reverse complement strand
TGAAGTCCGTGATCGCCCAGATCGTGTTGAACTGGGGTTCGAGCCCCCGCAGATGGGTTCCCCACGCCCATCGATCCCGATGGATCGTCTGGGCCGGTTGACCGGGCCCGATCGCGATGACCTGGGAGAGATGCAGCTGGATCCGTTCGCACCAGGGCGCCAGGAATTGCCGTGCCGACGCCGTCACGCTCGGATGCATCACGAGCTCGCGGCAGGCGGGCGAGCGCGCGACCAGCGCCCCGGTCCGCTTCGTCTGGTGTCCACTGAAGGCGTCCCGCCCGGGCTTCGTCGCCTCGACGTAGGGCATGATCTCGCGAAGAACACGGTCGATCTGGTCGGCCTCGAGCACGTCTTCGAGGATCAATCCGCCTTCGGTCTGGACGATGCGGACGATTTCGTCCGCACTGGCATCGGCGGACAGTCGGGTCAGCTCGGTCATGTCTCGATTCTCCTCGGGGCTCTCGTTTCGAGCCACTGGTTCTTCATGAATGGATCTCCGACGTCATTCCGGGAATGCCCGTCGCGAGCATCCGAAGCGCGTCCTTGTACTCCTCCGCGGGCTCGCCCGACGCGATCGCCAGGGCCGCCTTGTCGAAGGCCGCCGAAAGGACCGCAGCGAGCGCATCGATCGTCCGATCGTCCTGGCGGTCTCCGAGGGCGAGCACGAGGCCTTCGCGGAGTTCGCTCCGTCCGGTCCGCCGATCGATCTCGTCCATCTCCGCCACACCCAACACGGCGGGTCCTTCGAGCAGGAGCAGGCGAGCCCGACCGGGCCGTGACATGGCCCGGAAATACGCATCCGCGCCCCGGAGCATTCCGTCGAGGGGCGAAGCCACTTCGAAGGTCTCCCGTGCGATCTCTTCCGCGACCCGACTCGCCTCCCCTTCGATCACGCAGCGGAAGAGTTCGAGCTTGTCGATGAAATGATGGTAGAGGGCGCCGCGCGTCACGCCCGCGGCGGCCACGATCTCGGGGGTGCCCGTATCCGCGAAACCCTTCTCGGCGAAAAGATGCCGCGCCGCCTCGAGAAGAGCCCCCCGCGTGGCCTCGGTCCGCGAGCGATTCGACTTCGCCTTCCTGGATCCGATCTCCGTCTTCTTGCTTTTCGCGCTTTTCCGTCTCGCGCTCATTCGCTCCCAATCGCTCTCTCGATCGACCGTGCTCTCGACCTTTTCTTGCCGTGTCCTCCGCGCATGCCAGGCGTCGCCGATCCATCGACCCTTGCAAACATACACACTGCATGTTAAAGATACATGCAGCCTGTATGTTAACTCATGAATGGAGAAACGCCATGAAGACCACGCAATACTACCCCGTGCTCATGACCGACCGGGTCGCCGCCACCGCCGCGTTCTATCGCGAACACTTCCGCTTCGAGACGAGATTCGACAGCGATTGGTACGTCCACCTCCGATCGTCCGAGGACGATTCCGTCCATCTCGCCATCGTTCGGAAGGACCACGAGACGATTCCCGAGGAGGCCCGGGACGGCAGCAGCGCCGCTGGCCTGCTGCTGAATTTCGAGGTCGACGACGTGGATGCCGAATTCGATCGCGCCCTGGCTGCGGGGCTTCCGATCCTGCGCTCCCTGCGCGACGAACCCTTCGGCCAGCGTCATTTCATCACACGGGACCCGAATGGCGTGTTGATCGACGTCATCAAGCCGATCCCGCCCAGCGCCGAATTCCTCGCTCAGTACACGGCGGCCTGAGCCGGGCTCCCGGAAAACGGCCCACCCCCGAATCCCCGACCGGGTCGTTCGGCCCGACCGGGTCCTCCAACGCCCATCGCTCCGGGTCGCGTCGTTCAGTGGTCGAGTTCCGCCAGGAAGCGCATGAAGTCCCGGCCGAGCCGATCGCGTTCGGCCGGGCTCGCCGGAACCAGGGGCGTGGCCGGGCGACGCCACCAGCTCTCGGTTCGATCGGGTTCCGGGGGCGGGGCCCGGCCGGCAGCCCCGATCTCCCGAAGCGGACCGGTTGCCGTCACGCTGAGGTAGACAGGCCCACCGCGAAGGGGATGGAGCTGGCGCAGCTCGATCTGCCGGTCGCCGTGTTTCCAGAGCATCCGACGTAGGGTCGCCCGGGACGATCCGGGCTCCGCCTCGAAGGTCTGGTCGTATTCGGGCGGCCCGAAACAGACCCGAGCCCGCCGGCCGAGCTCGTCGATCACGGGCCTTTCGAAATCGACCGGGAGTCGCCAGCGAATGCGATAGACCCGGCCCTGCCAGGTTTCATAGTCGACTCGCGCGAGTGCCCCGGCACCCTGGCGAGTCCAGCGACGAGGACCGGTCTCGTCGCCCGATCCCGGCCCGGCCCGTTCCGGGCGTGCCTTCCGGGCCGCGTCCTGCCCGGTCACATCGCGGCGTAGATCGGGAAAGATCCGCAGCAGTTCCGGCTCGCTCATCCCGAGGCGGACCGGATCGACGCGCCGCTCCTCGCCCGTGGGCGCTTCACAGCGCGCGCGCTCCGCCAGCTCCGCCCGAAGTTCCCGCACGGTCGGATGCGCAGGGGCTCGCATCGGCGCGACGACAGGAATCGCGACGGCCGCGAGGCCGACGATCGTGGCAAAGCACCGGAACAAACGTCCGCTACAGGCCCGGCGGCGTGTACCCGTCGCCCGTCCGGTCGACGAAGATCGGGTTCGTCCAACCGAGGGGTTCGAGATCGGGCTCGATCGCCTGTACGTCGGCGATCAATCCCGTCGAGAGAGGGTTTCCATCGGCATCGACGGAGACGCCTGCCTCGACCGTCACGAAGGCATCCTTCGTCAACCCGAAGATCGGGACGAAGCCCCGGAAGCGGCTACGCACGCCGAGCACCCGGCCGGGATGGATCGGGATCGTCTGGACCTGTTCTCCGTTCACGAAGATCCGAACCTCCTCGACCGGAATCCAGGGCGCCGCCTCGACCGAGACATAGGCGAGCGCGAAACTCCCGAACCCCCTCGCCGTCTCGCCCAGTCCGCGGAACCGGAAATCCGCGAAATCGAACATCCGGAAGCGGATGAAGGGGCCGCTCGAGGCGACGACCTTCATCGACTTGATCGCCTGGGTGAAGTCGTCCTCGTCGATCTGCGAGGGTCGGCGCGCCGTGGACGCGACATACGATCGCGGGAAACCCGCGTTCTCGAGAATGACGCGATGAGAATCCGCGACCGCGGTGCCCGTCTTGTGGATGCCCTGCTTCAGCAGACTGAACCAATCCGATCGCACGTTCTGGTAGCCCCGGATGCTGGGGCCGTTCTGGATCTCGAGCGCATCGAAGGAGAGCGCCGTCGTGTCGGTCCCGGCCGGCCCGACGATCGCCTTGTTGTAGAGCGAAGGGATGTTGAGCAGGTTGTTCGGAAAGGCCGTGATCGGCAGGTTCGGGTCGTATCCGACATTGCCGAGGGCGTTGAAGAGACCGATGATGACTGTTCCCGCGAAGCCCGCCCGGGGATGGTTCAGCATCACGACCTCGTCATCGAGGGGCAGCGATTCCCCGGGCGTCCCGGGCTGGCCTGCCTGGGCCGCCGCGAGCCATTGCGGCAGCGTCGCCGTGTCGGGCGTGGCCCCCAGGAACTTGAGGGAGTCCATGCCGCGCAGCCGATCGACCACGGCCCCGGCGGGCAGGAGTTCGTCCGCCGGCGAGCCTCCCCGGCGTGCGCCGGGAATGAACTCGAGCGGCCAGGCGTTCCAATGACCGATTCCCTGCGGAAAGGCATCGACACCGCCGGGCACGGCGGACGCGGGCACGGGAATCGTACCGGTCGTCTCGTTGCCCACGATCGTCGTGATCTCGTCCTCGAGCCCGAGCTCCGTGATCACGCCCGAATAGTCGGTGATCTGATCGTGATCCGTCGAGACGACGACCTCGACCCCCTTGGCCGCATAGGCCTGGATCCGATCGACGGGCGGCGCCGAGGCGTCGAAGCTGCGTGCCGAATGGACATGGAAATCCGCTGACATGAAGCCCCAGGTATGCAGCGCCTTCCGCAGCTTGAAGCGGACCCGCGTCGTCTCCCCGGCCTCGATCGTGAATTCTTCTTCGTCGATCCCCCATTCGAGTCCATGGGTCGCAACCGCACGGTAGGTACCGGGTCGGAGAGAGATCTGATCGCGTCCATCCGCGGTCGCGGCGAAGTTGAGGGCGGGCGAGCCTGCGATGACTTCCGACAGGTCCGACGAATTCCCGCCACGGACGGGATCCGCGCCCCCGCCCGGCGCGAGGCCGCTATAGCTGCGCGCGCTCGAGTACTGGCTGCCGAGATCCGGATCGGGCGTTCCGTTCGTTCCGAAGATCCGGATCTGGCCGGGGATCGGGATCGACCGGTGGTGACCGAGACGTCGGCCGATCGAGAAGTCGAGGGTCCCGGTCTCCGAGACGAGCAGATCCCCGAGATCCGTGACGCCACCCAGGGAGACCGGATCGATCGTGATGGGCGCGATCGCCGCGTAGTCGCGCTCGGTCGCCCGGATCTCCCCGACGTAGACGCTCGGCGCCGTGAAGGGATCCGAGAGCGCGGGCAGTCGCACCGTGAAGCGACCGTCGGCGCCCGTGATGACGTGGGTGAAGGGCACGGGCGCCCCCGGCGTCACGGGAATCACACCGTCGGCGACACCGTCCTGGTTCTCGTCGAGGACGGTGACGAAGCCCGACAGGGCGGGATCGGCCCCGGGAAAGGTGTTCTCGAAGAAGAGATGGGCGTCGGGAACCGGATTCCCGTTTCCGTCGACGATCCGACCGGTCACCTCGGCGCGCGTGCCGAGCCCCAGGCCCGGCAGGGCGATCTCGAGGGTCGACTCGACATCGTTGCGGTTCGAGACGACGAGTCGCCGCGAATAGCTGAGCGAATCCCCCGGACCGAGAAGTGGCGGATTGCCCGCCGCCAGGGCGGCCAGATCGAAGCTGTTTCCCACCGCGACGACCGCCGTGCTCGCGAATCCGATCAGGGGCTGGGCCGCCGACGGCGCGACGAGCGCATAGCTCACGTCCTCCTTCGCCGTTCCGTCGTCATTGATGGCGCCGTCCTCCGGACCCAGCACGCCGGGCGTCGCGATGAAGGGATAGGCGCCGAAGGCGGAGAGCGGATCGCTCAAGTCGAGGGGCGGATTCTTCGAGCCGCGAAAGGGAAAGGGCTGGAAGGGAATCCGGCTGCGACCGACCGTGATGTCGGCGTCCGTCACCTGGAAGATCGGGAGCGGAAAGGCGTTGCCGTTCGTGACGGTCGTATCGAGATCGATCCAGGCGTTTCCGTCGGTCACGGAATAGGTCGTCGTGACGAAGATTGTCGGATTCGACGGGGTCGAGACGCCGGGAAAGAGCGCGAAACCCGAAACCGTGACGGATGCGGTATCGCCGACGACGCTCGAGTCCGTGACGGCGCCGTAGATGATCACGCTGTCGGGGCTGAGGTTCAGGAGCTGATGGATCTCGTTCAGTTCGTCGTTGCGATCGCCCACCGTTCCCGCGTCCATCAGCACGCCCGCCGAAGGCAGGACCTCCGCCGTGAAGGGCACGTTGAAATCCGGGGTCGCCCCGACCGCGAGAATGACCGCCCAGACCTTGTCGTTGCGAAGCAGGATGTCCCCGACCCCGCCGTTGAAATCGCTGCCGCCGAGCTGGGCAAGATCGCTCGCGACGATCGGTCGCGCGTCGAGCGCCGAAACCCGAGGCGGCGCCATCAGCGGAGCGAGAAGAAAGGGAAGAAGAAGGAGAACGGACGGGAGACGGTGCATGGCAGGACCCCTCGTATGCGCGCCGCCCGGGCGGCGCAGGTCCTTCCTTTATGACATATCGGGCCGGAAAAGGGGACGCCGATCATGCCCGCCCGGCCGATTTCGTCCGTTTCGCGGAAGCATCCCGGCCGGCCTGGGGCGGGACCTCGAGGCGGGGAAGCCCGAAGCGGCCCTGCCGCCGCCCGGCGGGACCCGCGCGGCCGCCCGATCGCCCGATCGGGTCCGGACGCGTTCGCTTCACTCCCGGGGGCTCGCGGCAACAGCGGTCATCCGGCCCCGCCTGCCGGCCCGGGCGCGACGCGCCGCCGCTCAGTCTCCCGATGGAAGCGGCCCGAGGATCCGCTCGGCCAGCTTGCGGCGCTGATGGACGCCGTCTCCGTAGAGCGCCTGATCGTGCATGCTGCGTTTGAAGAAGAAATGCACGTCGCATTCCCAGGTGAAGCCGATCCCGCCATGGAGCTGGACCGAGCGGTCCGACATGAAATTGCCCGCATCCGAAGCCGCACTCTTCGCCATCCGGGCCGCGACCTCGGCCTCGTCGCTCGCCGAATCGATGCAACACGCGGCGTGATAGGTGAGCGACCGGGCGCGGTCGATCGCGATCATGCCGTTCGAGAGCGGATGCTTGACCGCCTGGAAGAACCCGATCGGCCGATCGAATTGCTTGCGGGTCTTCGCGTATTCGACCGTGGTCTGGAGCTGCCATTCCGCCGCGCCACAGAGATCGGCCGCGATGGTCGTCAGGATCGCGGGCCAGGCGCGTCGCAGGACCGCCGACCCGTCGGTCGAAACGATGTCCGCGGCCGGAACCCGCAGGCCGTCGAAGGAGATCGTCGCCTGGTCGCGGGTGAGATCGTGGATGTGATCCTGGGAGAGCGCGAGCCCTTCGGCATCCGCCGGCACGACGCAGAGAACATGGCGAGCCTCCCCGGCTGCCGATGAGCTCTCTTCCTCCACCCGCGCGAGGACGAGGAAGGCATCGACCTTGAAGGCGTCCTGGACGAAATACGCCTTTCCCGAGAGCTCGAATCCGCCCTCGCTCGCCTTCGCGACGACGTCCGTGGCGTCGGGCGCCCATGTCCCCCTGGCATCGGTCGTCGCGAGCGACACGCCCGTCCCCTCGGCGATGCGGGCGAGCCATCGGCCGGCCGCCTCGGTCCCCGCTTCGCGCAGGACATAGGTCGCGCAGAGGGTGGGAATGAGGGGCGACGCAAGGGCATGCCGGCCCACCTCCTCGACCAGCCCGACGATCCCGACCATCTTGAACCCGGCGCCCCCGGCCTCTTCCG